>JAUWMM010000223.1 GCA_030613145.1 Desulfobacterales bacterium
GGCCATTTTGTTGCCAATGGCATGGCCCTTTGTGTACGGGAGAACAGATATTTGTTGATTATTCGAAAGAAACTTGCTGAAATTCTGGGCGAGGAACACCTTGAAGTTATTCAAATCTGACTGATAGACTTCAGGAAGGAACTCTAGGGCTCTTTCTTCTACGATAACGTCTGTCACCTGGATACTGTGGCTGAACATAGGCTTTATCTCAATATCCTTCAGCCTTTTAGCAAATTCGTCGAAAATATTGAGGTTGTATTTGTTCCCCGTATATAATTCTCTGATTCTGTTTTGGATAAGATCTTTGTCTGGCTGGGTCTCAGAAATATCGATCAGTTGAATGGCAATGGGATAGCAGCCGATGACCTTCATACTTTTGAAATCAAAGAACAGAATTTGAGCACCCATATCGATGACAATTTTGTAGTCAGATCCAATCTTTTCAACGGCAACAGTTTCATTATCTAAAGCAAAAGCAACCGAGATAGCCTCACCCTGGGCAAGATTTCCCAGTTGGTTGCAAATGAGTTCGAAATTGTTGTTTGTTTGCTTGCTCACCCTTGAGGACAAAGCGCTCTCCAGTACACACGACTTATCAGGATTCTTTTGTTCACTTATTTTAAAGCTGTGAGGATAATTTTCCCTGATGTTCTTGTCATCGCCTACAAACGCGAAACCGGCATAAAAAATACGAATATCACTGGCCTGCACCCCGGAATGGGTGAATCCAAGGCAGAAAAATAAACCAAGAAAAAAGATTGGTCGAAACGTATATAACATGCGAACCTTCAAAAGAATTTATGAGTCCATTTATGGAAGAACCGCAGAACACTCACCCTGTGGTGGAGATGAATTCGGAGCGGGGGTGCGTGGAACGACTCCCCTTTCAAAATGCCCTTCTCTGCTTGTGGGAGGGGCAAGTCCTTGCCTTCGGTAATCTCGCCCAAAAGCTTGAGCAGAAAAATTATTAGATTGATGAAAGAATCACGTGAAATATTGAGTATCATGCAATACGTGCGCCACAAAGAGGAAGGCTTCAGCGAGATACATCTTTTAAAAAGCACAAAATTACTCATGCGTCAACACTGCTTTATTACGTAAAAAATACGGAGAAGAAATAAGTATTTTGCTTATGAAATGGGTTGGGCCTGTCCATTCCCTGTCGAATTTTAAGCAATAAGAGCAAAAACAAACATCCGGATGCAGTGAAAAGGAGACGGCAAGGGTCAAAAGTGGACTCGGGCTGATGGGTTTTGTTCGTCACAAGGCAAGCACAATATATTGGGAAGACCTTCCTGGCGGGCAAAGTATAACTTGCCATTACGGCTACTTACCCCCTTTTAAAACGCGGTATAGATAACACACCCGGTCCCATTTCAGAACCAATAAGAGGCTCTAAAGATCTCAATCCGGTATCTGTGGCTCAAAACTCTGGTTGTCAAAACTCAGATGTGCTTGCAGTTTCGAAACTCACATTGTCTAAAAAGCCACTAAAAGAAACTGGTACCATCAATATTTGATGGTTTCGTAAAAAGTTGGATTCAGTCAATGTGTCATTTCGACCGAAGGGAGAAATCTTATGTTTTCAGCAAGTTATATCTCGGGGATTTCTATCTTCGCTCGAAATGACAGATAATTGAGACTTTTTACAAAACCGTCAATATTTATCCCAGCCTCGAATGCTGGAATGCTGTATAGATAACACACAACACTCGATCAGGGAAACAGAAAAGGCCTTTAAAGATGTCATTCTATCTGTGGCTCAGAATAAGGATAGTCATAACACAGATGTCCTTGCAACATCACCAGTGCCACAGCGAAGAACCCGAGTATAACTCCCTAAGCATGTCGAAACCCCAATCTCGGTTTTGCCGCCACATGGCTGAATAGCACTCATGCAAATATGCAGGAGAAAACCAATCCCAAATTGCATGCTCTGAATTTTTGCGAGGTGTGTGGTTAGATTCCAGTTCATGTTGTCTGTATGAAAAGTGTGTATTCACCGCAGAGCCGCAGAGGGCGCAGAGCCGGATGATTTTCCCTTTGCCGCTGAGAGGCCGGCAACGGGAAAGCGCTCAGTCCGCCTGAAGGCGGACGACAGGGGCTTTTGATTCCTGTTGCCCTGCTGGGTCAATCGGAATGATTGGCAGATGTTGCAAGGGTTTCTTTCCCCGGCAGGGTTGAGCCTTTTTGCTTTGTGCCTGACGGTTTGAGAACATTATCGCATGTCTTCAATCACCGCCGGGTGGAAGCCATCTGTCGGCCAAATACAGGGGCAGTTCAGCGGCACAGATTGGCCCCACTGTGACTTTCCAGCCTGTTGATTGCTCTATTTCATAACTCATAGCCACGGCCAGGCCGGGGATGATGACTTCCTGATGAGAAACCCTTTCGTGAATACCTGATTTGGCAACTTCTTTGCTGATTACCTCTGCTGTCAGGTTCTTAAGAATGACAGCCATATCTACTGTATCTCCCTTGGTGTCGGCAAAGATGAGAAAAAAGGGGCTTCTTGTAGTACCAAGGATCGAAGTGATCACGTCCTGGGTATGAATGTTGTTCCCAGAGATTAGGATAGGGCTATCTTTGTCCGGGGTATTGATTTCCACCAATCCCGGGGGGCCCGGACGGGGTACAGTGAGGCAGGGAAATTTCGGCAGGAGATTGTCGGCATTAAGGGCAACTTGAAAAGGGTAGTAGAGGGTTTCAGAGAGATGAGGACAATCCGCTGGCTTTTTCAGGCCACGCCGTAAAGCTTCAACGTATTCCATACAATTCTTGGCCCCGCACTCTGCACAATCGGTTTGAGGGAGGTATCTGAAAAAATCAATCCTATCCACATAGTTATCAGCAAGGAGCATCATAGTATTTCGGATTTCGGATTTCGCATTGCGGAATCAAAAGGATAAGGGAAAGAATCCCCATTCAGTAATCTGCAATCCGCATTCGATTCATCCAGTATCCAGTATCGTTTTGTTGGACATAACTTATCTTATGGCCTGATAATACTTACGAAAAATGGAAACCTGCGCTATCAAGATAAGCCCTCGCATCACCCACGGTGTAAAGAGAACCAGTGATGCACACTGCATCTGCTTTGCTGGTCTCTTCAAGGGCAAAGGATATGGCATCAGACAATTTCGGTATGACGACCAGGTCCTGTTTAAGAGGACGGAGAAATGATGCTAATTTGTGGGGATCGGCAGCGCGCTCATACTGGGGTCTGGTTAGGATAATACGGTGGGCAACAGCAGCGAGATCTCGAAGCATGGGTTTCCACGCTTTGTCTTCCAAAACACCTACCACCATGGTCAACCGACGGGAGGAAAATGAGTTTTCCAGGAACTTCTTGAGCGTCCTTACCGCAGACGGGTTGTGTGCGCCATCCAAGAGGATGAACGGCTTCCTTGAAAAAACCTCAAGACGCCCGGGCCAGCGGGTAGCGGCAAGACCTTCATAGACGGCTTCATCAGTCAGGTAAACCCCTTTTTTCTGCAGGAGTTCCAGAGCACCCAAGGCCAGCGCTGCATTAGTGACCTGGTGGTCCCCGATCATTCCAATCTTGACTTGGGGCCAACGGCGACCAATGCCCAGATAGGTGAAGGAGCCTTCCTTGTTTTTACGAATCCGGATCTCTTTCCCGAGCCTGTACAACGGCACCTCTTTTTCTGTAGCTACCTGCTCTATGACCTTAAGAGCACTTTTCTGCCGGGTTCCTGTGACAATGCCGGCGTTCTTCTTGATTATACCTGCCTTCTCACGAGCGATTTTTGCAAGAGTGTTTCCGAGATATTCCTGATGTTCCATGCTGATATTGGAAATGATGCTGACCTCCGGATGCACCACATTCGTTGCGTCATACCGGCCGCCCATACCCGTTTCAAGCACAGCCCAGTCCACTTTTTCCGAGGCAAAGTGGTAAAAGGCCATGGCAGTGGCACACTCGAAGAACGTCGGGGGCTCCCCCTGGGTGTATATCCGCTGAACCACTTCTGCAACTCGTGCCACATCTTTATCGGAAATGGGACGTCCATTGATCTGTATTCGTTCATTGAAACGAACTAGATGAGGAGACGTGTAAAGGCCCACCTTATATCCTCCTTGGGCAAGGACCGAAGAAAGAAAGGCTGCAATCGATCCCTTGCCGTTGGTTCCTGCGATGTGGATGGAGGAAAAACGATCCTGAGGATTTCCAAGACCCCTCATCAGGCGGGAAATTGAGGCCAGCCCTAGCTTGATCCCAAAGCGTCTGAGGCGATAAAGGGCCGAAAGGTGGTCGTCAATGGAAGGAATCATGATGGCATGATGAGTGAAACAAAGTGCCTACGCCTTGTCCAAGACAGCACTCGGAAGAGGTGGCCCCTTCGGGGCAGTTGTAAACAAGATTGATAAATCTTAAATTCGAA
>JAUWMM010000251.1 GCA_030613145.1 Desulfobacterales bacterium
CGGAACCAAAAAAAAGAAATTACCACGTGATGTTCTCAAGGCGAACGCCGCAAAACACAAATTTCACAACTAATAGGGCATCTCGGAATTTCTACAACCCATTGAATGTAAAAGTATTTATTGAGGCCTGATCCGGTGCCTCACAGAAGGAATAATGGAATGGTGGAAGAATGGAATGTTGGCTTTAAAGGGAAGTTACCCCTTTCCTGATTTCCCTGTCAGGAGGGATTTTGCCAGTAGATCATTACCCCATTTTCCCAGAACCCATTATTCCATCATTCCACTATTCCAACATTCCAATTGGGGCGAAGCCCCTAAGTTCGATATTATTCCTTCAGTTCAGTTTTGTCCTACTTGGCCACTCGGCGATCACTCCGGAAGCACGAAGTAAAAGTCGTTCCCGTACTCTATCGCCTCGTAGCCTGCGACCCCACCGTGTATCTCGACTGCATTTTTTATGAACGCGAGGCCATGTCCGGTTCCGGGTCGCTTTGAACTGCCAACCCCCCGATACCCCTCATCGAAAATCTTCTCGCGTTCCTCCAAAAGGATATGTGGCCCCGTGCTGAACACGTTATACCTAACCCCGTCCTTGCCCGGACCGAAATAGTCCTCAAGCGCCTTTCTTCCGTAAGCTATGTATTTTTTCACCTCGCCCTTGTCAGCAATTACCTCTTGCGTATATTTAAGGACATTGGAGAAGAGGTTCCCATAGACCTGGGCCATCAGCCCAACATCAACAACTGATAGAGCCTCCTCATCAAGTGTCCCGCTGTATTTATCGTATATTGCGATTCCCTTTTCGGCAAATCGACTGACAAACCGCTCCAACTGCGGCGCTATGACCGTCTTTTTCATGTTGCAGGCCTTGGTGTGCAGCGTGAGGCGGCCTTCGTCAAAATGACTCTTGCGCAACAGAGTTTCGAGAAAGAGGCTTGTACTTTCGTAGTGCTTTTCAATATTGCTGAACTCTTCCGTGAGGCCGTTGTTTACTTCTGCTAACTCCATCAAAAGCGGTTCTACCTCTGCTCGCTTGACCTGTGATTCAGGGACAGACATGAGTTTTCTGAAAAGCTCTTCAATTTCTCTATTTTTCAAGATCTTGCCCCTTAAACGCCTCAGGAAAAGCTTGTAGACCATATTGGGGACGATCACATTGTGTTCAATATCAGCAACAAGGCCTTTAATGAATCTCACGTGTTCAACATTCTTCCGGAGAAAAAAACGCATATGCATAGTGAAACCAATACGATTGGCGTATTTTTCAAAAAAGAATTCCTGGTGCCGATCCAGACCCTCGCAAGGATACACCTCCAATATCCCAATGACATTATTGTCCGTCTTGAAGGGGAGTTGTCCCATCAACTGTTCATTTCCGCGAATAGGTAGCACCATGGAGCGATTCATGCAGTAAGGGCGCTCAGCGGCCTTGATCTCACGTGGGGGAGGAATCCCCAGACCCTCTTGGCTCCCTTCAGTGCTTGCAACAAGGGCCAGGCGATTTTCGTTTGGATCAATGACATAGAGCCGGGCATGCAACTTAAAGAAAGACCTGGGTATGGCCACTGACACCTGGTATACATCCTCAATGCTCTCAAACTCCTGCGCCAGATCAAAAAAGGTCTTCAGGGCATTACTCTCAACGCGAGTAAAGCCGTACTTCGTGTAGTCAGTCTTCTTTTCATCGACCCTTATTTGAATATGCTCTGAAATCGCCATCGGTCACAATGCCTAACCCGGATAATCCGGAATTGAGGAAAATGATTGAGGAGTTCAGGAACCTGCCTCGCCGACAGGCGGGTTGGTGGGATTTCATCTAATCCCTCAATTTGTTCATATAGCTGATAACGCCCCAAAATGTCAAATGAAACCCACAGGTTCTCCGAAACAAGTCTAAGGGCTCAATAGCCTGAAGCTGAAAAGACCCCGCCATTTTTATCCTTTACATCGTCGCAACATTTCGCTATTCCGCATTCGAGTCTTCGATAATCTAAAGGGCGAAGGTTTTCTCTGCGAGGCGATGTTGTTGTTTAAGAGTATTGGAATAATGGAATCTCATTGTGTTGCTTTGAGTTTGCCGACTTCGCCAGAGTGGCTACGACGGCTGAATGAGCCTTGAACTGGTCCGGTTTATCCGGACTCGGAGGGAAGAAGTGAAATCTACTAAAGAGACAACTACCAATGTTGAGCCATTAAGGCAAGGAGACAAACTCGACCAGCTTTGTGTAAACACAATTCGGATGCTGGCAGTGGACGCGGTGCAGAAAGCAAACTCAGGCCATCCAGGGGCGCCCATGGGAACAGCACCGATGGCCTATGTGTTGTGGGACCGGTTTCTCAAGCACAACCCCAACGACCCCAAGTGGCCGGACCGGGACCGTTTTGTCCTGTCGGCCGGCCATGGCTCAATGTTGCTATATAGTCTACTTCATCTCACGGGTTACGATGTTTCCCTTGAGGATATTAAAGAGTTCCGCCAGTGGCATAGCAAGACTCCCGGACATCCCGAGTACGGTGTCACCCCTGGTGTGGAGACAACTGCAGGCCCTTTGGGCCAGGGATTTTCAAACGCAGCAGGCATGGCCATGGCCCATGAATACCTTGCCGGCTACTTCAACCGTCCTGGATATCCTATCGTCGATTACTTTGTCTACACCCTGGTGAGTGACGGAGACATGATGGAGGGGATTTCCTCGGAAACAGCATCCCTAGCCGGTCATCTCGGACTGGGCCGCTTGATTTATGTCTATCTGGACAACCGTATTACCATCGAAGGTCACACAAATCTGACTTTTACTGAGGACGTTGCCAAGCGCTTCGAGTCCTACGGCTGGCATGTAACAAAGGTTGACGGCCATGACATCCCTGAAATCGCCTCAGCCTTGGATAGGGCAAAGAAAGAAACTCAGAGGCCCTCGCTGATTATTGCCCGCACACACATAGGCTACGGAAGCCCTAACAAGCAAGACAAGGCATCAGCCCATGGTGAACCTTTAGGAGCCGAAGAAGCGCAATTGGTCCGTGAAAAACTCAACTGGCCTGATGAGTTGTTCCACGTCCCAGAGGACGCGCTCGCCCACTTTCGCACAGCCCTCGCCAGTGGCAAAGATTGGGAAGCAGAATGGTTGCGCCTCGTTGAATCGTATGCAAAGGAATACCCCGATCTGGCCCGCGAGTGGAAAGAGTTTCACGACGGGAATCGGCCCAGCGGCTGGCAAGAGGCCCTGCCGAGGTTTGAGCCCGGCCACGACCCCATCGCCACGCGCAGCGCTTCGGGCAAGGTCCTTGAGGCTGTGGCCCCAAAGATGCCCGCCCTGTTGGGCGGCTCTGCGGATCTTGCCCCATCGACAAAGACTTATGTCAAAGGTCTAGGGGTTATCAAGGCAGATCCTTGCGGAAGAAATATCCACTTTGGCATCAGGGAACACGCCATGGGGGGAATACTCAATGGCATGGCACTGAGCCGGGCCTTGGTCCCTTACGGAGCCACCTTCCTGGTCTTTTCCGATTACATGCGCCCCTCGATACGCCTGGCAGCCATGATGAAACTGCAGGTAATCTACGTATTTACACACGATTCCGTGGCCGTGGGAGAGGACGGCCCCACTCACCAGCCGATAGAACATGTGGCAGCCCTGCGAACAATACCGAACCTGGTAGTCCTGCGTCCGGCTGATGCCAACGAGACGGTCTTTGCGTGGAAGCTGGCCCTTAATCGTCAGGAAGGTCCTACTGCTTTGATCCTTACCCGACAGAAACTCCCGGTTATTGATCGAACCCGCTTTGCCTCACCTGAAGGCCTCCTGCAGGGAGCCTATGTCCTGGCTGAAGCGCCACAGGGCACACCAGAAGTCCTTATAATTGCCACCGGGTCAGAGATTCATGTGGCAATGGCT
>JAUWMM010000042.1 GCA_030613145.1 Desulfobacterales bacterium
ACTGCGGGGTTGCTTGTGCGACGTACCTCGGTACGCCTCCGCGCACCCCCTTGTTTTCCTTGACCTTGTGGAAAATTGTTCATTTCTGAATTGGAAACTTACGCTTGTACCCAGTGAGTATTTTACGATTCATGAATGGACACAAGTTAACAAAGTTGATATTCAGAATGTTCTTCGACGCTCATACACGGTCGCTGTATATCTAAACACTGAGTGATAATCAACACAATTTATCCGAACTCACTCCATCTTCAGTGCGAAACTGGTCTGCCCTGCCCGCACCCTGGCGCGACATCCCCGAATGAAGCTGTTGTCCGCGCAAACCCTGTCCAGTCCAGGAATATTTGAGATAAGATGCATATTTTCAAGCCTTGCAAACACGCCAATATTGCTATAAGATGAAAATTGACTTTTTACGAGACCGTCAATGATTCATGAACCCCAAAATGGCTCACAGGAAGAGCAAAATCGGAAGACTACTCCGCCACGTGAGTATTCGAATAACGGCTCGGAAAAATTCTGAGACCTTATGAAACGGATTCAAACCGGCATTGAAAAACTACTTGTCGATCCTCAGCCAATACTCCAGGGAAAAAGTCTTGGGCTTCTGGCAAATCCTGCATCTGTTGCATGTCCGGACGGGGATGGAAGGTTTCAGTCCACCCGTGCCCTTATAGCAAATTACTATCCAAATCAACTAAAGGTGCTCCTTAGTCCGCAACATGGATTTTTCGCTGAAAAACAAGCTAATATGGTCCCTTCGGAAGATTTGATCGACCCGGTTCTTAATATACCGGTCTTCAGTCTTTACGGCAAAACTAGAATGCCCACCGAGGCCATGCTCGAACCTATAGATATCCTGATCGTTGATCTTCAGGATGTGGGTACGCGCGTCTATACATTTATATACACAATGGCATTATGTCTGCAGGCAGCCCGCATCTATCACAAAGAAGTACTTGTCCTGGACCGTCCAAATCCTGTTGGGGGAATCCGTATTGAAGGAAACTGCTTGAAGCCAGAATACGCATCTTTTGTAGGTTTGTATCCAATTCCCATGCGTCATGGTCTCACCATTGGAGAGTTGGCCCGCCTTTTCAACGACCACTTTGGCATCGGCTGCGAACTCCATGTGACTCCTATGTCAGGATGGAAACGTGAGATGCTTTTTCAGGATACGGGAATAGCCTGGATACCCCCCTCCCCTAACCTGCCGACCCCCACCTCTGCTTTGGTCTATCCTGGCCAGGTCCTTTGGGAAGGAACCAATGTATCAGAAGGACGGGGGACGACTCAGCCCTTTGAGATCTTTGGCGCCCCTTTTTTTGATACGGCTCAACTTGAGGCATTGATACCTAAGGAAAAACTTGCGGGAGTTCACCTTCGGCCCCTTGCATTTGAGCCTGATTCAGACAAGTGGGGGAAAGACTTATGCCTAGGTTTTCAGCTCCATATCACCAACGCGACGCTCTATCGGCCATACATAACAACCCTTACGCTGATTCAGGCAGTGGTTTCTGTGTATGCTGATGCCTTTCAGTGGAAGTCTCCTCCCTATGAATACGAATTTGAAAAACTCCCCTTTGACATTCTTACTGGAGATCCTGCAGTGCGAAAAGCTATAGAAGGCATGGATACTGTGGAGGATCTGGAGAAGACCTGGGCTGAAGAATTAAAATGTTTTGAGGAAATCCGAAGACCTTATTTGCTGTATGAATGAAGTGTAAGGAATTTTTTTTAATACATGAAAGATACTCGCGGCTGGAAAAGAATGATGTTTAAAGGGATGAAGGTATGGCTTAATGTAGATGATGCCCAACAGACTGTGGTTCATGACAACAAAGTATTGATCAAATATCAACTTGATCAGGATCACGAATACTGGGTGCGGAAAGAGGCGGTGGAACCTATCGATCCTTCACGGTTAAGAAAGAAGACCCGTAAGAATAAGTCTGAGAATCAGTCTTCCTTGGCCGGAGAGCATAAGGATCTACATGATCCATTCCCTCCAAATACCATAGAAGCCTATACTGACGGGGCATCTTCCGGTAACCCAGGTCCTGCAGGTATAGGCATTTTCCTGCGTTTCGGTTCCAAAGAAAAGGAGATATCAAAACATATTGGGATTACAACCAACAATGTTGCTGAACTGATGGCCATTGAAACAGCGCTCAAGGCAATCCGTACAACTCAAATACCCGTGCGTCTCTACACGGACAGTCAATACTGCTTCGGATTGTTGTCTCTTGGATGGAAGCCCAAACGAAATAACAAGCTCGTGGAGGCTATCAAGACATTGATGAAGCGATTTAAGGATTTGAAAATCCTCAAGATTAAAGCTCACGCTGGTATCGATGACAATGAACGAGCTGACTATCTGGCGCGCAAAGCCGTCACCGTCCGGGGAGCCGGCAAGGGCCGGAGTGTCTGAAAATATTCCGTGCCGCGAGAAGGCACAAAAACCAAAAAGCCCCATGCCCAAAGGCAAGGAGCTTTTTTCGTTTATAAGTATAGGCGATATATTATCCAAATGGAACTTGGTTCGCTTCGCTCATAATTATTCCACCACTATCTTGATATCTTACGTCCCTGGTTAATCTGGTGTGAAAGGCGTTTATTTCTATGCTTACTATTCCTTTTTTTCTGCTTTCAGATCTTCAACCTCTTTTTTCAATTTTTCAACCTCTTCTTTACTGTCATTAGTAACAGTGCCCCCAAAATCCTCTTTGGACTTCCACGAGTCCTTCAATTCGTCAAACCCCAGATAGATTGCCAGCGCACCACCAGACAGAAGGGCGAATGGAACGGCCCCCGCCAGCAGCATCAAGAATTCCTTCCACCACAAAACCAGACCAATAATCCCCAGGACTGCCGCAGCAGCACCACCAATTAGTGTCTTCATGCTACACCATCCTCCTTGTTATAAGATATTATTATAAGTTCAACATGCAATTTGGACTCAGGTAACATAAGACGACGAGCAAATCAAGTCCAAAAATATCAATCAACAGCTTTTTCTGTCAAAAATGGAGATCACTTTATGATTGGCAGGAGCATCCCCTTTTTTTAAATCGTTGTCACACGGCAAGTTTTTCGGCTCGCCCCTCTGGGGTCCCGTAACCTTCTCTATCCTAATCCTATGCCCATTCATAGTGAACGGTTCACCATTGATATATTCTTCCCTGAGTATCCAGAGCGCCTCTGTCAAAGGCATTTGGAGCACAAGTAACTTTACCTGATACCAATCCCGCTTTCGGTCTGACGAAATATCTTCGATACGGGCAAAAAAACTTGGTTGGTCTTCAAAGTAAATTAGAACTACGTCTCCTATGGTCGCCATGGCAGCCTACCCATAGCACACTATTTTCAAATTGACACAAAAAATATTTGTGCTATCATTCCAGTATTATCAACAGGGGAATTGTCCTTTGTAAGTAATTGTAATTCAAGATAACAACGGTCTCTTTCTTATGTTTTGCAAGAGCTTAGCTTGTAGTCGCCCCGCCACGCGGAGAATACGCAGGCATCAAATCATAGATGATTCAGTTGAGCTGATCACAGGTAACCTAGCAAACCCGTTAACCAACCAGATATGACCCGTCATCCCCGTCCGTCGAAAGCTGATTCGAATTGGAGCAAAAGCCCCCAAGTTTAAACAAGAGAAGCTATGGCACTGGCTCAAGGAATAAAAGAAAAATTCAGATCATGGATAGACACTGCTCTTCAAGGCCATCACGATCATTATACCTGTAGTCTGCCGAAAAAGTCTGGGTTCTTGTCATCCTTGATTCTGAAGTCATTATTTTCTGATGTTTATATCAATCCTACTCAGGCTGCATTCCTCAAAACCCTTTCAAAAGATGCTATCATCGTCTACGCTTCTAAGTACAAGAATCGCTTTGAATATCTCTTTTGTCATAACCGATATAAAGCAGAAGGAATTCCCTTTCCCGAAATCGGCTTTGAATATAGGATCTTTCTCTGGCAGAAGGTCTCCAGACTTATACTTATCGTCCTTGCCCATCTGGACCACTTATTCAGGTATAAGAGCTTTCCAAATCCATACAAATCCGGCTACTTCAAGCGTAAAATGGAAGCCGGATCTGCGGCCTTTCTCTCTCTGGTTGACCAAAAGGGATTCTACCATCAATTTGTAAAAGCCAAGGAAAACCCGCTAAAATATCTTATTGAACTACAGCGCACACTCGATCGTCCTATATGCATAGTCCCCCTGTGGCTCCTTTTCAGTAAAAAGCCCCACAGGCGGCCTCGAAGTCTAGCTGATATCATCTTTGGCAGTGAGGAAAACCCGGGGCGGCTCCGACGTTGGATAGTCGTTTTGCGTAATCCTCAAAAGGCATTTATAGAGAACTCTGATCCAGTCAACCTGAAGGATTTTCTTCAGGAGACTGAAAACCAGGGTCGAGACCTTCAGCAGCTCTCTTTTATCCTCAGAAACAGGCTTCTGGAACAGATGAACCGCCACCGCCAGAGTATCACAGGGCCGGTCATCAAGACGCGAGGGGAATTAAAAGAACTTATCCTGAGAAATGAACGATTCCAAGATTTTATGAAACGGTATGCTCAATCCCAAAAGAAGGATATCAGCGAAATCTATAAGAAAGCCGATGCCTATCTGAATGAAATCGCGGCGGATTACAGTATTGCCTTCGTTCAGACCCTTTCTATTATCCTTGGATGGGTATGGAAGACCATGTTTGACGGTATCACACTTGATATGGAGGGCTTACATCGGGTAAAAAGTGCAGCTACGAGGGCTCCCCTTGTCTTTGTTCCTTGCCATAAGAGCCATTTTGATTACCTTGTCCTTAACTACCTTTTGTATACCAATAACATGCCCAGTCCTCATATAGCAGCTGGAAGCAACCTTGCCTTCTGGCCTATAGGAACCCTCTTTAGGAAGAGCGGTGCTTTTTTCATTAAGCGGACTTTTCACGGGGCTAAGCTTTATGCGGCCATCTTTACAGGATATGTGCATATGTTAATTGCCCAAGGTTTTAATATCGAGTTCTTTATTGAAGGGGGACGGAGTCGTACTGGAAAACTGGTCCTTCCAAAAAAAGGTCTAGTTTCTATACTACTGGATGCATACAAGACTGGGATCTGTAAAGATTTAATATTTGCGCCTGTCTATCTTGGATATGACCGCCTTTTGGAAGAAAGTGCAATCATGAACGAATTGGAAGGAATCCAGAAAAAACAGGAAAGTATCTGGCAACTAATTCGAGCACGAAAGGTATTGAAAAAGCAATATGGCCGTATATATGTCCAATTTGCTGAGCCTATTTCACTCCAGGACTTGGTGGCAAAAACCACCCCCTCCTTGCAAGACATGGACCAAGCTGAATATCAGGCCCTGGCCCGCAACCTCTCTTATCGCATCATCAATGCCATCAACGATGTCTCAGTAGTCACGCCCCAAGCACTCACAGCATGTGCTATACTGAATTACAAACCGCGTTTCAGCCAAAACGAGCTTATGGGTTATGTTGAGACTTATTTAAACTATTTGCACTCTCAAAAGGCCAGGTTGTCTGAAAACCTTGACAATCCCCGGCATGTAGTCGAAAACGTGTTGCCCATGTATTGCCATCGAAAGTTTATCGAAAAACAGGGTACAAAGGGGCATGATGATTTTGCCATAGATGAGAAATGGTATCTGGTCTGTGAAAATAAACGCTTAAACCTTGAATATTACAAGAACAACTGTATCCATTTTTTTATTCCGGCGTCATACACCGCATTAGCAATCCTCTCCTATGACGCCTTTCAATTCTCCGCATCGGCCTTGCAATCGGATTACAACTTCTTGCAAGATTTTTTCAAATATGAGTTTGCCCATGACGTAGACAAAACCCCGGAATATATGGTCAGAAAAACCTTGAAGGCTTTCATTGATGACGCCATACTCATGCCTCATCCCACCTTGCCTGACACTTACAATATTCCTGCTGCAGGTTTTCGAAAACTTCTGTGTTTTGCAAGCTTCCTCAAGACCTATTTCGAATCTTACTGGGTAGTTCTTAAGGTACTGAATGCATATGGACGGCGTGACCTGGTCAAGAAAGAGCGCATAAAAAGAATCCGGGCATTGGGCAATCAGTTATACAAGAGAAAAGAAATCGAAAGGAGCGAGGCCCTTTCTCAAATAAATTATGAGAATGCCCTGACGTTTTTCAATTTCAAGGGGATCAGAGGAGCTGAAGACGACGAAAGGATCGAATTCTATAAACAGGTCATCCAGAAATACCTAGGTTGCTTCATGGTGCAAAAATAGAAGTGTGTTGCCGGTAAATCTGCTTAACCTGCCTTAATGCTTGACTTTGGATCATTTTTGTGCTTGTCTACAGTAATTCTACAACGTCTAATGCCGATATGAATCTATTTGTGCTGGGCAATAGGGTTTGCCTTGAACACTGCCTTGAAGTCAATGTTTATCATTGAATAGATTAAACATTGACTTAAAATGCTAAACGTTTTTGAGGAGGCAAAAAAATATGCCGATATCAATACCAAATAATCAAATTGCAGGTGCAATATTAGCCGTTGGACTGTTGCTCACCATATTGTGTCTTATGAGAGGAGAAGGGTACGCAAAACAAATTAAATGGATTCTCATGTTTTTCTTCCTGGCTGCTTTTGTTATATCAGACAAATTCTATACTCTAAAAACATTGAACATCTTGGCAGACTTGACAAACGTGGACAAGTATGTCGGCCAACTTAATCAGGTGGGAGCAGAAAATGTTCAGAAGTTAAACGAAAACTATGACCTTAAAGCTGAAAGCCTTATGGCAAAAATTGAGAAAATAGAAAAGTTGTCAGATGAGGCAAAAGCGTTAGTGCGTTTAAGTATTGAAAGTACCGTTTATGATCAAGCCATAAAGAATAATCCTGAGCTAATCAGGAAAAGGATAGAGAGCGTGGCCCCATACTTGTTTGATGATGAATGTGACCGAGATCAATGGTTAGAGAGGATGATGGAAATGATAGGCAGAGAATAAGCAGGGTTTATTGTTAAGACCAATTCATCATTGAGGAAATACCACTTTTAACATATCCCACCTTAGGGCTCGCGCAAAAACAACTTACCATTTTGGCATCCCAGCCCGCCAGAAAGACGGCGGATATACGACTTCAGGCTATCTTTGGCCGATAGTCATTCGCAACACCATCGAAATAGCCTGCTATTCCTGCGGTTTTGCTCAATCGGATCGACCAAATCTAACCCAAATCTGAGCGCCAATTCTGCCAAGTTATTCTTGCGCAAGCCCTTAGTCTCGCCACTGACCCATCAGATCCTTTTTGGCAATGAGAAATTCATCCTTGGTAATCAAATCTTCCCTTAGAAGGTGCGCAAGTTTGATAAGTTCCTGAGCCCTGACGATTGCTGGGTCCACAAGTTGCTTGGGCTCATCAGGAGCTATATAATCGATAGCCGGTGGCCCTTGGGGTTGTCCCAGTTTCAAACTTGCAAGCCCTCCTAGCAACGTCACTTCTACAGAGCGGCCCTGGAAGACGGGATCCTTGAGGCTATCCGATAATTTCTTGCCACGTTTTTTTACACGGTGCCACCAGAGATACCATAATCCAACGATGAGGACACCCCCGCTCGCTATTATCCATGGCAGATAGTTGACAATAGTCCTGAAAAACAGCAGAAGGACACCGAGAACGAAAATCAAAACAACGTGAAACAAAACGATAAAATAGGCCAATAGGACGCCCTTAATGGGGCTTTCCTGTGACTGTGATAGATTTTTGATTTTATTTATCATTATTCCAACCTGTGGCGGGACATCCCGAACAGTTTGGGTTATTCTTCAGCAAAACGTGTGCCCTAAATTGACCAGGAGGACATGGTAGTTTATACATCAACGCGCCAAGGTCCAGCCAGTCCCAAAAAAGTTCCGAAACACTGGCATCAACACTTTAGCTCTACACAGCTCATATACAAAAGATATGATCCTGACCGAAAAGGCAGGGCCATTTGACCCTGCCTTTGATATTAGACTGGCTGTTGCCCAAACAAAAATTTCTTTGAGCGCTCATTATAACGTTTTTTGCTAATATGTTTTGGCGTAGCGGAAAATCAGCGAACGGCCTTTAATGGTTACCGCCTTCAGTGGCGCCACCAGAGACGATAAGCTTCATCGCACGTTCAGGATTCGCTTCTACCTTCACAAGAATGTCGCTAACCCTTAATTCGGGGAGCCAGTCGATTTTCCCAGTGCTGACATCATAAATAGCCCCAACCACCTTGACCGCCCCGCTGTTCACGAGGTCCCTTGTGGCAGGGCTGTTCATGAAGAGGTCTTCAATCCCCTGCCATACATTTTCTTCAATCGCGTGCCGGATAATTTCTTCGCCGTGTAAATCAGGGTGGTTACTCATAGCACGACGCACAGCCGGCTCAATGTTGTCAACCAAAGGCGGGATATTGCGCTCTAAGGAATGCCCTTTCCCTTGGAGCGCGTGAGTCACGGCAGTTACTGCGCCGCACTGGGTGTGACCCAGGACCACCAGAACAGGCGTATACACGTGGGCCAAACCGTATTCGATTGATCCAATCTCATCCACATCACAGACATTGCCTGCAACCCTAATAACAAAAATGTCCATGATGCCTGCGTCAAAGATGTATTCCACTGGGACACGGGAATCAGAGCATGTAATGACTGTGGCATAGGCATGATCTCCCTGATTCTCTTTGCCGGCCTGAATGAGACGAGCGGAATCGGTATGAGGGTGTTCCGACATACCCTCAACAAACCTTTTGTTACCAGCCTTGAGCATCGCTATGACATCATTAGGACTTGGCTTATGTGAAAAACCCTTCTTTGGTTCAATTTTCTCAACGGCTTTCTCGGGTGTTGGCTTATGAAGGGCAGATTCCTCTGTGTCCTCGCCACCACACCCGACAGCAAACAATACTGGCAATGTAAGAAGGCAAAATGCAGTTACTACCAGTCTAACCGTACGATTCATAATACTACTCCTTTCGCAAAATATTTTCGATAGTACTCACCTTCGCCAGAATGCCCCGTGAGGAAGCACGGGGATGAAAGGCGTGGCGACCCGTCATAGCCTCGGCGAAGGCGGGTTATTGCTTCGGCGAGTTCCGCCAACCTGAGAATAGTTAGGAAGCCCTGTTCGGGAGCACAGGGAGGCTTCACTTATCTCCAGGCCATGTGTCCAAATCGAATATGAAGGAACAAATTATAGTTAGTGCCCATCCACGAATCTTAAAAACTCTTTGGGCACAAGTATAAGTTTCCAATTCAGAAATGAGCAATTTTCTGCAAGGTCAAGGAAAACAAGGGGTTGCGCGGAGGCGTACCGAGGTACGTCGCACAAGCAACCCCGCAGTCTTGTCAGCCTCCGGCTGATTGACGCCGATTCAGCCGTTCAGCCGTCGCAGCCAGTGCTTTGGCGAAGTCGG
>JAUWMM010000133.1 GCA_030613145.1 Desulfobacterales bacterium
TGCTGTAATACCATAGCTCCCTGAACTGCTTCTTGGTTTCTTTTTTCATGACAAAGAGCGCTTACCCAAAAGACCGCCCAAAGGACCGCATAGTGCGAATTATTCGGCTTTTGGAGAATAAAGCGCCTCGTACCATGTCACGGCTTACAAGTCAATCCCTAAATTCGCAGAGTACTAAAAACCTCAGTGGTTGCCAGGATCGTTTCCTGGATGTCCCCTTCACTGTGGGCACTTGAAACGAAAAGTGCCTCGTATTGAGATGGAGCCAGGTAGATGCCCCGTTCCAGCATCCTTTTGAAATATTTTGAAAACATCGCCAGATCACTTCTTTGGGCTTCAGCAAAACTTGAAACCCGCTTTTCCGTGAAAAAGAGTCCCAGCATAGAACCAACCCGATTGGTCACCGCGGGCAGGCCTGCCTTGCCAATGGCCTTCCTGATGCCTGCCTCCAGCATCACTGACCTGGTTTCCAGAGTTTCATAAAACTCGGGCTGCTGCAAGCATCTCAACGTGCCGATTCCGGCAGCCATGGCCAGCGGGTTCCCGGAAAGGGTGCCGGCCTGATAGACCGGGCCTTCCGGTGCGACCTTCTTCATGATTTCCTTTTTTCCGCCATATGCCCCAACCGGGAGTCCGCCCCCAATGATCTTGCCCATGCAGGTGAGATCCGGCATGAGATTGTAGAGGGCCTGAGCACCGCCATAAGCGACACGGAAGCCTGTCATGACCTCATCAAATATAAGTATGATTCCGTGGTCGTGTGTTAAGTCCCTTAAGATCTCTAAGAACCCGGGCTCAGGCGGAACAAGTCCCATGTTTCCTGCCACTGGTTCAACAATAATGGCGGCTATTTCGTCACCCTTTTTAGAAACAACGTCGGTTACTCGCTCTGCATCGTTGTATGGAAGTGAGAGTGTGTTTTGCACGAACGCCTTAGGGACACCAGGGCTGCCGGGAATGCCTAATGTAGCTACCCCAGAGCCTGCTGCTACCAGCAGGGTATCGGCGTGGCCATGATAGCAACCGTCGAACTTAATCAACAGATCCCTGCCCGTGAAGCCCCGGGCCAGGCGAATCGCGCTCATGGTGGCCTCGGTGCCGGAGTTGACCATCCTGACCATCTCCACTGCTGGAACCGCCTCGATAACCATCTCGGCCAGTTCTATCTCAAGATCTGTAGGGGCCCCAAAGCTGGTCCCTCGGTCCAGAACTTTTTGGATGGCCGCTATCACCTCAGGATGTCGATGTCCCAAGATCATTGGGCCCCAGGAACCGACATAGTCTATATAAGCGTTGCCATCGGCATCGAACAACCTGGAGCCTTCAGCTCGCTGGATAAAAACGGGTTCTGTGCCTACTGAACGGCAAGCCCGCACCGGGCTGTTCACTCCACCAGGGATTACTTTTTGGGCCTGCGCAAATAGTTTTTCAGAAACGTAGTGCTTCATCTACAACGATGGTTCCCCCTTGCTTTATTTCGATTCTTCCTTTATTTGATGGTCTCGGAAAAATCAAGTCATAAATCCGCGGGCCTACCCTTCTCATCCCAGCCCCTGTGACGATAGTAGTCAGACAGCATACTCTCAAGCTCGGCCTCGCTGATTCTGTGGCCGCTCTTGAGGGCCTCTTTATAAAGCCTGCTGGGAAGGCGGTCATCCTCCCGCCTAAGCCCTTCCTGGATATTGAATTTTCGCACCGTGTTTGAGATATTGGCACTGATGGCCTTGAGCGTTGCCTTGTCGGCCTCGATACCCGTGACGTCTTGTACGATTTTACACAGGGTCTCCCAGGGATACAGGTCCCGATAAAAACGACACAGGATCAGGGTATCAAAAAGGGTAAGGCGGTCCTCAAAGTCTACAAACATGGCTGCTTTGCCTTCGATAGTATCAGGGTCGATCATGCCGGAAAGTTCCGGCTTGTAAAAGGTGGCCCTCAGGTGCCAGGCACCCCGATCAGAGGTCGCATACCCGAGTCCAACTCCCTTGAGGACTCTGGGGTCATAACCGGCAGGCTCCAGCCCTTTTACATGGCCAGCTCCCTCTTCAAGGCCCCCTTCCTCTGAAGCCGCTATGATTCCACGGGCCAAGAGATCCCCTATTCCCTCCCGAAAGGCGATTTTTTTCAATAACCCCGCAATCGCGTCCACACGTCCATAGTCGATCTTATAATCAATCTTTCCCCGGCGGGCAGCTTCAATGGTCAGACCGCAAAGGTTTCCAGCAGTTATGGTGTCCATCCCGAGCCGGTCACATATGTCGTTGAGATAAATAATTTCCTCAATGCTATCTATCTCACAAAGACCGCCAAAGGCATAGATGGTCTCATATTCGGGCCCCTCAAGTCGAAGGCCGGCATGACGTCCGGATTTGACCTTTGTCATCCGACCGCAGGCCATGAAACATTTCAAACAGGCCCGAGGCTTTACCTCACAGCGTTCGTGGAGGGCCTCGGCGCTGATTTGTCGCCACTTTTCATAGGTTCCTTCCGACCAGTAGCGGGAGGGAAACCCGCCTGCTTCATTCATCACCTTTACCATCATGGGTGTGCCCTTACTTTTATAGGCCGCGACCTGAGGGTGCTCTTTTGCCTCTGCGGCTAATTGTTTAGCGAACGTTTTTACTGCATTCCTATCGCTCGGTTTTCGCCTGCAGTCTCCTTGAAACACGATCGCCTTGAGCTTTTTGCTCCCCATGATACACCCCGCACCGGTCCGGCCGGCAGAGCGCCAATAGTCGTTCTCAATGACCGAAAAACAAACCTGATGCTCCCCTGCCGGTCCTATGACCACGGCTCCTGCTCGAAATTTCTTGTAACCGCTCTTTTTTGCAAACCTTTTTATCGCCTCATCTTCGCTCTCATATGTGTCCATTCCCCATATTGCGCCTGCCTTCTGGAAAGCCACACCCTGCGGATCAATCACCAATACCGTGGGGGTCTTGCTCTTTCCCCTGATAACGACCGCGTCATAGCCGGCAGCATCCAAGGCCTCAGGGGCTCGCCCCCCTGCGTACGATTCAGAATAGAAGCCGGTTTGTGGCGACTTGGTGAAAACGCCGTACCTGGATGAGCCCCAAATAAGGCTGCCGCACACAGGTCCGGTGGCAAAGATCAAGTGATTTTCCGGACTCAAGGGGTCCACCTGAGGTGGGTTCAAACTAAGGAGGAGATGGGATGCAAGCCCTTTACCTCCCAGAGCCTCCCTCAGGACCTCATTATCAGGGGCTTCAACTCTAAAGCTCCTGCTCGTCAGGTCTACAAACAGTATACGACCGTAAAATCCATCCATCAATTTCCTGGCCCTCTCTTCGTAATGGGCTTTGTAGGGAGTAAATATTACCGGCAAAAGATCATGCTTGCAAAGGTTACACAACCCATCCCCTGTTCATCTCGCCACTGGGAATAGTTCAACAGTTTCCCTTCTCTGGCCTCTACCATACTGAGAAACGTATAGATTGCGGAAAGCCCGCAGATGTGCCGCTGATTTCCATCCCTTGCAACACTTTGCCAGAAACCTTCCCGGTCAAGGGCCTCAACTGTGCTTAAAGTTTCAAGATCAGCACTCCGTATGCCGGATAGACCGCCGGGTGAGACACGGCACTCATCGCCAAACTGCGGACCAATGTGTGAAAGATCGACGCTTGCCATCAAACATATCCTCTTGCCTGAAGCGGCAATGGTCTTCCTTAGACCATTTATAAAATCACAAACCATTGCATCTTGAAATGGAGAAACCCCCCTTGCCATGAAGCTTTCAAAGCTTCCGCAAAGCACGGGCACCATCTTCACATCTTTTTTGTCTGCATATAAGTATTTTAGCCATACCGTCTGAAGTTCAACGGAGTGCTCACTCCGATGATAGAACTCTCCTTCAAGCAGATCTTGGTCACAATTCGCAATCAATGCATCGACAAAATCTCTGTCAGTATCCATCAATCCGAGCGGTGTCTCAAAATGCTTTTGGGTGACTGTAAAAAGGGGCTCGCCGGCCACATGGTTAACGCCAAAGATGATGAAGGTATCCACATCTTTAAGGGTTTCCAACCCTCTGTACCCCCACGCATAACACGGGCCGCCCCTCATGTAGTCAATGTGTGGCACTATGACACCTTTAATGGTTCCAGGGGGAATTTCCGGCAGGCCTTCCCCCGGCCCATCAGGGTGGCTGTAGTAAGATGCAAGCTCCCTTTTCAGGAGTGCGGGCTCATGGCGCGGCCCGTCTTCCAGTCTAAGGGAGGCACGTGTAGCGGCTTCCTTGAACTCAGTTCTTAACCTTTGCTGGTATGCCTCAAATCGCTCCCCTTCCAAAAAATAGTTATTGTCCAGGTCGTCGATGATTTTTTGTATGTGATCAGAAAAGAGCATGTCTCCAAATCTGCGCATGTAGGTAGCCTGAATGTCCCGAATAGAATTTTCTCCGTTCAGCATCGATATAATTAAAAAGACCGGCTTGGGCACAAGGATCGTATTATCAACAAGGCCGCTTAAGTCCTTGAAACAGATCATCTCTTTGCCCGAGTACATGATCGGAAACGCAGTGACGGGACGAAGTTTGGGATATTTCATATATACCTAACCCGGACAAGCCGGAACCAAAAAAGATTTGATGCTGGATCCTGGATGCTGGATCCTGGATGTATGGTCCTTGATTTTTGATTCCGGTTCATCCAGTATCCAGCGACCAGCAACCAGCATCTGTAACAAATACAAAAACAACATGTTACATAACATAGACAATCTATTGTCGATGTTACGGCGCTAAGCGCCTATTAGGAAAGCGAATAGTCATTACCCAACAGATGCAGGTTTCCTATGTACACCCGGTGCATACCGGCCTCCTTTGCAATCTCCTGGCAATCTAGAGCGTGTCTCCGGGATGTGGTTGGCAGGTCGCGCAGAAGAAAGCTTGGATAAAAAGCCAGTAGACTGTATGGGATGTCCGGATTGAGGCTGCTGATATACCGGGCTATGGCATATACCTCTTGCTCATCTACATAGCCCGGTACCAACAGGGTGCTGGCAATCAAAAAAGGGGGATCAGGCCGTTCCGGGATTGATTTGCTCAATTGTTTGAAATTGTCCAAGGTCTTTTGATTCGAAACACCACATAGGGCCTTGTGTAGTCCATTATCCCAGGCCTTGAGATCGAACTTAATGCACCCACCGGATTTTAATGAGACCTTTGCCATCATACTCAGATAAGGCTCTTGAAGTGCGCCGTTTGTCTCCCAGCATATCCTGAGAATGCGATCAGGGTTTCTGTCTATTGCAAGTCTGGACGCTTTTAGCGCGTGCAGGATTTGAGGGCCGGGATCTCCTCCGAAATAACAGATGCAACTCGTCCTGCCGTCCACGGCTGATGCAAGATCTCTTGCGTGAAGCTTACCGGAGGCAAAGGTTGCTTCTTTGAAATGGTAATTCTGGCAATAGAGACAGTTGAACGAACATGCATTATAGAAGACAGCTAGATTCTTGTATCCGTATTCAGGACCTTTCAGATAGGCATAGCGAGGATACCCACAGCCCGTGCCGGCCGGGCATACGAATTCAGCCACGCAATTGGTTGGGAGTGGATCATGGTAATAAGAAAGCTTTCCTTCGTGGGGCCGTCCTCCCCCTATTGTTCCTCCCTTGACATGCCGTACTCCACAAAAGCCTGTTTCGCCTTCAGGGATCTGACACCTGTGGAAACAAAGGGTACAGGAGGGACCGCTTTCATCATGGGGAGGTTGTACGGGAAAGCCGTATGCCCTGCGGCTTTCGGCATGAACCTTTTCGATCTGAGGCCCGACTTCTGAATAATGATGGCGGATGCAATCTGCGCAGAACCCAATGACATCTGAGATTGTTTGAGCTGATTTTTCACAATACCGGCACGTTCCCATGCATTAATCCAGAAATCCATCCTCAACAGTGATCTCAGCCTTTTCGCGCAGCAGAGCCAGCAATTC
>JAUWMM010000118.1 GCA_030613145.1 Desulfobacterales bacterium
TGTTAGGCCTATCTCGGCCCGTTTGTTTTTCGGCAAATCAACGCCTGCAATCCGTGCCAAAAGTTTCCCCTCCCGTCAGTTATTGGTCATTAGTCATTGGGTAATAGTTATCCCTTACCCGATTAGCGATTGATTCTGTGGGATTCTTCATTCCGCAATCCAAAATCCGCAATCTGCAATTGGAATCATCCTTGCCTTTGCTTATGTCTCTTATTCTCGCAAATGACTCTCACAATCCCCTTACGACGAACAATCTTACACTTGCTGCACATCTTCTTAACCGATGCCCTTACTTTCATCTTCTCCCCCATTAATCGGTTCTTCTTTGGGCATTTATGCGCTCCCGTCTGTAGTACTCAAGACGACCGGCCCATCTTCTGTAATGGCAACGGAATGTTCAAAATGGGCCGACAAACTCCCATCTTTAGTTACTGTTGTCCATCCATCTTCTAAGGTCTCTACCTCATAGCTGCCGACATTAACCATTGGCTCAATAGCCAGCACCATACCTGGTTTCAAACGAATCCCCATGCCCGGCTTACCATAGTTAGGTACTTGAGGGTCCTCATGCAATGACTTTCCTATGCCATGCCCTACAAATTTCCTGACAACCGAACACCTGGCTGCCTCCACATGACTCTGAATAGCATGGGAAATATCAGACAACCGTTTACCCGGCACTGCCTGCTCAATTCCTAAGAAAAGGGCCTTTTGGGTGGTTTCTATTAACTCCTGAGCAACATTCGATACCGTGCCCACAGGCACTGTAATGGCAGCATCCCCATAATAACCATTATATAAGATACCGAAATCCATGCTAAGTATATCCCCTTCCTCAAGGGGACGCATAGACGGAAAACCGTGGACAACTTGTTGGTTAACTGATGTACACAGGCTATACGGATAACCACGATATCCCTTAAAGGCAGGTTTGGCGTTTCTCGCAAGGGCCAGCTCCTCGGCAATCCTGTCCAGTGTGAGCGTATCAGCGCCATGTTCGACTTTTTGTCGCAAAATTTCAAGGATCTCTGCAACAATGAAATTGCTCTGGCGGATCTTTTCAATCTCGCTGGGAGACTTCAAGATAACCATGTCAATGTCGTCCCCTAATGGCCCCCCCTTTTTTCATGAAACCCTCGTAGTGTCGAGCCAGCATGTGGCTCTCCATTTGACTGATAGTATCTATAGCCACACCCACTACGATCAAAAGGGCAGTACCACCGAAGTAAAAAGGAACGTTAAACTTGGCAATCAGTACCGTCGGCAACACACAAACCGTTGATACGTATATGGCCCCGCCAAAGGTTATGCGTGTAAGCACCCTGTCGATATAGTCGGCTGTGCGCTTGCCGGGTCTGATACCGGGAATATAGCCTCCGTACTTTTTCATATTGTCAGCCACATCAACAGGGTTGAAAGTAACGGCAGTATAAAAATAACAGAAGAAGATGATAAAGCCGACAAATACAAGGTTGTATACGATGCCGCCGGGTTCCATGGCCTGGGCAACGCTTTGCATCCACGGGACCTTTATGAAATTGGCTACCGTGGCTGGAAACATAATGATAGAAGACGCAAAAATGGGCGGAATCACACCCGACGTATTAATCCTAAGAGGCAGATGAGTGCTCTGGCCGCCGTACATCCTGCGGCCAACAATCCTTTTGGCATATTGTACAGGAATCCGCCGTTGGCCCCGCTCCACAAATATGATAATTCCTACAATGACGACCATTAGCACGACTAACACCAACACCAGAAATGCCCCCATCTCGCCGGTTCTCATCAGACGAAAGGTGTTGCCAATAGCACTAGGCATACGCGCCACAATACCTGCAAATATGATAAGAGATATCCCATTGCCGATTCCCCGTTCAGTTATCTGCTCCCCAAGCCACATAATAAAGGCCGTACCGGCGGTCAGGGTAAGCACTGTCATGAGCCGAAAGCTCCAGCCGGGATCGGCAACTACTGCCGCGCCGCCGGGTGCGCTCATACTCTCAAGCCCGATGCTGATTCCGAACCCCTGGATTATACTTAGAACAACCGTGCCGTAGCGTGTATACTGGGTAATTTTTTTTCGCCCGGACTCTCCTTCCTTGGATAGTCTGTCTAGGTGGGGAATGACCACAGTGAGAAGCTGCAATATGATCGAAGCGCTAATATACGGCATGATCCCCAGAGCAAATACTGAAAGCCGCTCAAGGGCACCACCCGAAAACATGTCAAACATCCCCAAAAGAGTATTCTTGGCACGGGCAAAAAACGTAGCAAGGGCATCTGCGTCGATCCCTGGTGTTGGCACTGCACATCCGATACGATATACCATCAACAGGCCAAAGGTACACAGAATGCGCTTTTTTAACTCGGGAATCTTAAATATATTTTGAAAACCACCGACCATAGAAGGACCTTAGTTCGCTCCGCTCACAACTGGAGTATTGGAGTGGTTATTCGTTAACTCCACCCGCCCTCCAACTGCCTCGAGTTTGACCCGTGCTGAATTGCTGCACCGGTCTACCTTCAGCACCAGCGGATAGTCAATTGTACCTTGGCCTAAGAGTTTGATGCCATCCGAGTTTCGTCTGACCAGGCCTTCGGCCGTCAGCACGGTTTTGTCCACCACCGAACCTTTTTCAAACCGTCCCAGATCACGAATGTTGACAATTGCAAATTCCTTCCTAAAAATATTGGTGAATCCCCGTTTGGGCAGCCGGCGTTGCAAGGGCATCTGCCCCCCCTCATATCCGGGCCTTATGTTGCCACCTGAGCGGGACTTTTGGCCCTTGGTCCCCCTGCCTGCAGTCTTGCCGTATCCCGAGCCTGGTCCGCGGCCAAGCCGTTTAACGGCTTTGCGCGCCCCCCTCGGGGGTGACAGCTCATTCAGTTTCATCGGTCTTCTCCTCTACTTCCAACATATGGGACACCTTTCGAATCATTCCCTGGACCGTAGGTGTGTCTTTCAAAACAACCGTCTTGTTCAACTTTTTCAATCCCAAGCTATGGACCACCCTTCGATGTTTCTCAGGTCTACCTATCATACTCTTTTTTAACGTTATGCTAAGTGTCTTGGGCATATGACCCTTTCCCCATACAAAATTAAAATGGCACAATAGTCACATTGTGAACTTAGTGCCCTACATGGACACCAGATAGTGGACACGGCCCATCCTATGGATAGGAAACCATTACGCAAAAGTGGAAAACCCGAAACGTTTAATCATATTTCAGCAGGATCTTTGCCGCGCCTGGCCGCAATAGTCTCGCGGCTGCGCAGTTGACTCAAACCCTTGAGAGTGGCCTTCACAATATTATGGGGGTTATGAGATCCCATACACTTAGTCAGGACGTTCTGTACGCCCGCAGCCTCAAGCATCGCCCGGATCGCACCGCCGGCAATAACCCCGGTCCCTTCACCGGCAGGTTTCAGCAAGACCATGCCAGCGCCATATTTGCCGATAACCTCATGTGGAATAGTCTGGTTGACTAAAGGGACTTTGATCATGTTCTTTTTGGCACGCTCAATCCCCTTGCGAATGGCCACAGGAACTTCTTTGGCCTTTCCCAAACCGCTTCCTACCATGCCACCACCGTCGCCGACAACAATCACAGCACTGAAACTAAACCGGCGGCCTCCTTTGACCACTTTGGCCGTACGGCTTATATGAACCACTTTTTCTATTAGCTGAGCTTCTTCAATCTTCTCGCCACGCAACAGTCTGCCTCCTCGCTAAAAATTAAGGCCCTTTTCGCGAGCCCCCGTGGCAATCGCCTGTACACGGCCATGATACGAAAAGCCATTGCGGTCAAACACGACCTTGGAAATCCCTTTTTCAATAGCCCTTTGCGCCACAAGCTTTCCCACAAAATTTGCCGCCTCCACCTTACTCTTAAACTTTGGATGCTCCCGTGCCTCCTTATCAAGAGTAGAGGCTGAGGCCACGGTATGACCGGTTGTATCCATCACGATTTGTGCATAGATATGCCGCGCGCTCCTGAAAACGCTTAACCTGGGGCGCTCCTGGATACCACACATCTTTTTTCGCACACGTCTTTTTCTTTTTAACCGCGCCTCTTTTTTCAACGATGAAATGCCCATAGTTATTTTCCCGCTGATTTCCCCACCTTACGTCTAATCTGCTCTTCAACGTATTTGATCCCCTTACCCTTGTAAGGTTCAGGCCTTCTAAATTCTCTAATGGTAGCCGCTGTAACCCCCAAAAGCTCCTTATCAATCCCAGACAAAACAATTTTGTTCTTCTTGTCAATAGAGGCAGATATGCCCTCGGGCAGTTTGTAGACTACAGGATGGGAGTAACCCAAAGTCAAAGTCAAGACATTTTCTTTTAGGGCAACGCGATAACCAACACCGATGACCTCAAGCCCACGTTCGAATCCCTGAGTAACACCTACCATCATATTGGCTACTAGTGTTCGAGTAAGCCCCTGCATCGCTCTAGCCTGCTTCATCCCAGATGGAATAACATTAATGAAATCATCATTTACACCTAGGTCCACATTAGGATTTATGTCGCGAGACAACTCTCCTTTTGGCCCCTTCACCTTTAGCGAACGGCTATTATAAGTCACCTTAACACCATCTGGTATTGGAATCGGTTGATTTCCTACTCTAGACATGGTGAATACCCCTGACGATTGATGGTTTACCAACGACGAATGGAATTACCAGATATTACAGAGCAGCTCACCGCCGACATTGAGCTTTTTTGCTTCGCGATCAGCAAGTACTCCCTTGGATGTCGAAAGGACCGCAATCCCCATTCCATTTAGGACGGGAGGAATGTCCTCCTTTTTCACATAAAGCCGCCTGCCCGGCTTGCTCATGCGTTTGAGTCCCATAATAACACCCTCGTTATTCCCATCGTATTTCAGATAGATTCTCAAAATCCCATCTTTTCGATCCTTGAGGAGCTTATAATTCTTAATGTAGCCCTCGCTTTTCAAGATCTTAGCCACACTGATTTTCATCTTGGACGCAGGGATATCTACCTTGCTGTGTTTAACCATACTGGCATTTCTGATACGTGTAAGCATATCAGCCAATGGATCTGTAACTGGCATTATCTATCTCCTCGAACCGGGTTTAACAAACGCAAGAAATCACTTTACCAACTCGATTTAACTACCCCGGGGAGTTCTCCCCTCAGGGCCAGAGTTCTAAAACATATTCGGCATATGCCAAATTTTCTTAAAAATGCCCTCGGGCGACCACAAATTGGACACCTCGAATATGCTCGCGTTTTAAACCGAGGCTTACGTTTTGCCTTAACTATCAAAGACTTCTTTGCCAAACACGCCCCCTTTCTCAGTTCCTGAAAGGCATTCCCATCAACTGAAGCAGTGCCTTGCCCCCCTCATCAGTTTGGGCACTGGTTACAATCGTGATATTTAGTCCTTTGATCTTGTCAATCTTGTCGTAATCTATTTCCGGGAATATGATATGCTCCTTGATCCCCAAGGAATAGTTCCCTCTACCATCAAAGCCCTTCGGGGAAACCCCTCGAAAGTCTCGCACCCTCGGCAGGGCTATGTTGACCAACCTGGTAAAGAAGTCATACATCCGCTGCCCACGGAGTGTAACCTTGCACCCTATGGGCATACCTGCCCGGAGTTT
The DNA here is from genome assembly GCA_030613145.1 of Desulfobacterales bacterium. Taxonomy (GTDB): domain Bacteria; phylum Desulfobacterota; class Desulfobacteria; order Desulfobacterales. The sequence continues at coordinate 5,636 of JAUWMM010000118.1, forward strand.
GAAAGCGGCAATTGACTTCCTGGCACGGGTGATAACAGGCCTTTGGCCAGCAATCAAGCCTAGCTCTTGGACCGCTGAATCGAGAATCTTGATGTTCTGAATTGCCTCACCCAGCCCCATATTCAACACAATTCCGGTCGGTTTAGGGACCTGCATAACATTCTTATACCCAAACCGATCCATTAGTTTAGAGATTATCTCATTGTTGTACAGCGTCTTCAGATGTGACATGACTACCCTTCATTGATGGAGTGCCTAAAGTTAAAGGAACAAAACCAAGCGTTACAAGAAGTTTCTACAAGTCCTCAAACTTTAGCTCACTTTTTCGTAAACTATGTGTCGATAATTTCCCCGCACTTCCTGCACACCCTTACCTTTCTACCGTCCTCAAGGTGCTGCAGTTTGATGCGCACAGGATTTATGCACTTGTTACACATCAACATCACGTTGGACCAATGGACCGAAGCCTCTTTTTCTATAATACCCCCCTGTCGCGTTTGCCCGCCGGGCTGGGTGGGGCGTTTTAAAAAATTTACATTTTCAAAGATAAGACGGTCTTTGTCGCGAAGGCGTTTGCGGCCGTTGCCCATCTTACC
>JAUWMM010000100.1 GCA_030613145.1 Desulfobacterales bacterium
AGGAGGGGATTGAAGAACTTGTCCCCCTAGAAACCGAGCTGCCCGCTGAAGCTGGTCAGGAGGGAACTCCGGTACGAGTACGATTACACATCAAGGTAACGGAGATAGGGACACTAGAGCTTTGGTTTGTTTCGGAAACCAAACGTTGGAAGCTTGAATTTAGTGTTAGGCAACCCTGAGCCGACTTCGCCATAGTAGCCGTAGGCTACGACGGCTGAAACGGTGAACCCTGAACCTCTGAACCCTTACAATATATGAAACAAATGACACACAAAAGATCCCGATATGTCATAGGAATTGACCTTGGCACAACGAATTCCGCAATTACATACATTGATACTCGCAAGCACCCCACCGGAGGGGTAGATGCCATTCAGACCTTTGCTATCCCTCAGTTGATTGCCGAGGGCGAAATCGCTGAGCGTCAAGGACTCCCCTCTTTCCTGTATCTCTCACCCGGTCATGAACTTCCTGCAGGAAGCCTTGATCTACTCTGGGCAGAGGACCGAGATTTTGCTGTGGGAGAGTTCGCCCAAATACAGGGTGCAAAGGTTCCTGGCCGACTTATCTCCTCTGCAAAATCGTGGCTTTGTCATCCAGGTGTGGATCGCAAGGCCCCCATTCTCCCCTGGGGAGCCCTTGGAAAGGTTTCAAAACTGTCACCAGTGGAAGTATCTGCGCTTTATCTAAAACATATTCGTGACGCATGGAACCATATAATGGCCCGGGGCGATTCCAACAAGAGGTTTGAGGAGCAGGAACTGATCCTTACAGTGCCAGCCTCCTTTGATGAAGTTGGTCGTGAGCTCACCTTGGAGGCAGCGAAAAAAGCAGGGCTTGTTCAAATCACTCTCGTTGAAGAACCTCAGGCCGCATTCTATTGCTGGATTGCCCGCCATGAAGCTGATTGGGATAATATAGTTGGTTCGGGGACGGTCATCCTTATATGCGACATTGGTGGCGGGACGACAGACTTTACACTCATTTGCGTAAAGGAAGGAAAGACCGGGCCAGTCCCTGAACGTATAGCTGTGGGAGAACACCTCCTGTTGGGGGGCGACAACATGGATTTGGCGCTGGCCCGTTTGGTTGAATCCAGGATATTAGGTAATAGTGAAAAGAAGCTCGATTCTCTTCGCTGGCACATCCTGACATCCCTTTGTAGAAGCGCAAAAGAAAAGATCTTGGGGAGCGGGCAGCCTCAGAGTGTTCGGATCAGCATTCCCGGACGTGGCAAGGGAGTCGTTGGGGGAGCCCTGTCTGACTCAATAAATTTGGAGGATGTGCAGGATACGATTATGAACGGTTTTTTTCCATATACACAACCCCATGAAATGCCAATTCGAGAGACCGGGATCGGTATTCAGGAATGGGGGCTACCTTTTGCTCCAGATCCTATCATTCCGCGCCATCTGGCAGAGTTTTTGAAAAAACACCAGGCAAAGAACACAGATTTTTCACAACCCGACGACCTATCTGCTCGTCCGCCTGCGGCAGAGTTGCAGGCAGGTACGCTGTCATTGCGACCGGATGCCGTTCTTTTCAACGGCGGCGTACTCACCCCCAATATTTTGAAAGAACGTATTATAGATATCGTATCTGAGTGGTTTCCAAAGGCTGGAGAAGATCGATGGCGTCCTGTGGTGCTTGAAAACGATCAGCTCGCCCTGGCAGTGGCACGTGGAGCTGCGTACTATGGCATGGTACGCAGGGGACGCGGAGTCCGCATTGTGGGTGGAAGTCCTCGCTCATATTATATAAGGGTTGTACCAACAGATATGACGAAAGAAAGACCAGGCCAGATCAACGCTGTATGTGTCATACCCCGTGGGATGGAGGAAGGGGAAGAGGTGGAGATAGAATCTCCGGTATTCAAGGTGCTGACCAATCAGCCGGTCTCTTTTTCGCTTTACAGTTCCAATTCCAGGACTGGTGATCAACTCGGCCAGGTGTTGACCTTGAGTGAAGATTCGTTGTTTCAGCTCCCCCCACTCTATACAGTCTTGCGATTCGGGAAAAAAGGGGTTGTCCGTAAAATACCGGTTTTCTTGTGCGCCAGCCTTACAGAGTTTGGAACCTTAGAGCTTGCCTGCCACTCCACTGAAACAGATCATAGATGGAGACTTCAATTCAAGATCCGACCTAATGTCAGTGAGAAGACAACGGAAAATAAGGAACTCAAAGAAAGCCCAAAGAAAAAAACCATTTCAGACAAATCTGTAGATAGAGCGTTGAAGATCTTGAGAGTTGCATTCACCACGGATAAGTCTCCTTCTGATGCCCAAGTCACACCCAGCAATGTAATGAAAGCATTGCGAAACATTGTCGGTACGAATAGGGAAAGGTGGCCCGTTTCAGTCTTGAGGCGTTTTTCGGACTCCCTTTTAAGAGAGCCGGACCATCGAAAAATGAGCGCCAGACATGAAGAAAGATGGTTGAATCTCGCAGGGTTTTGTCTTCGCCCCGGATATGGTCATACAGGCGATGATTATCGAATGCGACAGCTATGGAAGCTGTATCATGCTGGAGTTATCTTTCCGCGTGATCAACAATGCCGGGGGGAGTGGTGGATATTGTGGAGGCGGGTGGCCGGTGGATTGAATCAGAGCCAGCACATTGCGCTTTTCCGTGATCTTTCTCCAGGCCTCCTGCCCGGCCAAAAGAAAGGAACAAAGCTGCACCGGGTCTCTCCGCAGGAAAGGACTGAGATGTGGCGGACCATAGCCAACCTGGAACGACTTCCCGTCGATATCAAGGAGGAGATAGGCAGGGCACTCATGAAGCACATTGGAACACCCCGCGGTGAAGGGCTCAATATGTGGGTCCTTTCGCGTGTGGGCTCGCGTATTCCCCTATTCGGGCATTTAAATGTAGTTGTTCCGGCCAGAACCGTCAAACACTGGATAAAACAGATCCTTGAAACAGAATGGAAAAAACCGAATCAGACAGGTTTTTGTGTGGTTCAAATGTCCAGCTTTACCGGAGACCGGGAAAGGGACCTTGATGCAGATCTCAGGGGACGTGTCAGGGAAAGACTCAGTGGATTGGAATGTGGTGAACGGTTGTCTCAAAGATTGTACGAAATGGTCCCTTTGAATGCGTCCGAGCAAGGACGCGTCTTTGGTGAAGAACTCCCGGAAGGGCTCCATTTGGCAGAATAACCTCGCAATAGTCAACACGTTTTCCACTTGATTAGGATACCTCTTTCAATGTAAAAGAATCAGAATTTGGGGCCTTGCCTCAAAAATAGTGTAAATCAACCTCCACATGAGCCACGGATAAACACCGCCATGGGTTATGTTTTCGACTTTAAGACAGCCCGGGAATACGACAAGTGGTATCAGAATCCTAAGAACAGGTTCGTTGCCGATCTTGAAGATCAGCTTCTCCTGCGGCTCTTAAAACCTGTGCAGGGACAACGGGTTTTGGACATTGGGTGCGGTACAGGTAGGCATCTCCTCATGTTTTTGGAGATGGGTCTCGACATAACAGGTATAGATCCATCTCCTTACATGCTTGACATTGCGCGAGGAAAACTTGGGCATCGTGCTGATCTGCATCAGGGATCGGCCGAGGATCTCCCTTTTGAGGACAACAGCTTCGATATTGCCACTTTGATTACGTCCCTGGAATTTGCGGACGACGCTCAAAAGTCCCTTCAAGAGGCATGTCGTGTGGCAAAGGACCATATCTTTTTGGGTGTTCTAAACTGTTACGCCATTAAGGGGATCGAAAGAAGGCTGAGAGGCATCTTTTCACAAAACATATATAACCGGGCCAGATTCTTCAGTGTGTGGGAGCTTAAACGACAAGTCCGGAATATTCTGGGCAAAACGCCTCTTAGATGGGGAACGGTCCTCCATCTGTCCCCCAGCTTCAGAAAATACACCCAACATCTTGAGAGGTGGCCCTTTGTTCACAAGTGCCCCTTTGGTGGCTTCATAGGTATGGTGGTCACACTAGTGCCACGATATCGGACTCACAACGTTCCCATTGGGTATGTGAACCGACACTCAAGTGCAGCGACAGGTTTGATGAAATCAGAGGAATAAGGAAAAGGGTTTTGAAACAGCTCTTCAAGTAAACTAAAATTGATCCGCATTCAGCGGAGAAAAAAACTTTTTTTGAAATTCGTTTTGGCCCTTCAATTTTAGGCACTTTAGCTCACTCTTATTGACCAATGGAAGCCTATCTTTACGAACTCTTGGAAGACAAGAATGTCAGGTGCAACCTGTGCAACCACCGTTGTTTAATTAAGGAAGGAAATCGGGGCATCTGCGGCGTTCGCGAAAACCAGAATGGAATTCTAAAATCCCTTGTTTATGGAAAGCTGATTGCCCAGCATGTAGACCCCATCGAAAAGAAACCCCTCTATCATGTCTTACCCGGCTCCCTTTCTTATTCCATTGCCACGGTTGGATGCAATTTTAAGTGCCGTTTTTGCCAGAACGCAGATATTGCCCAGCTCCCGGCAGACCGCAAGGGAATGATTATAGGTGACCTCTACAGCCCACAAGATGTGGTGAGCGCTGCACAGCAGGCAAATTGTCGAAGCATTGCCTATACCTACACTGAGCCGACCGTGTTTTTTGAATATGCATATGATACAGCCAAACTTGCACACGAAAAAGGAATCCTCAATGTCTTTGTAACAAACGGCTACATGACCTCTGAGGCCGTGCATATGATCCGTCCCTACCTTGATGCGGCAAATGTAGACCTGAAGGCCTTTAACGATGATTTTTATAAAGAGCAATGCAGCGCCAAGCGAAAGCACGTGATGGAGACCCTTAGGCTGATGAAGTCTCTAGGAATTTTTGTGGAGGTTACCACACTCCTTATTCCCACGCTCAATGATAAAAAAGGAGAACTTCAACAGCTGGCATCCTTTATCGCAGATTCACTCGGCCCTGAAACACCGTGGCACATCAGCCGTTTTCATCCCACCTATAAGCTAACAGACCGTCCGTCTACACCGGCGGAAAGTATTCATCAGGCACGGCGCATCGGTCTTGATGCAGGGCTCCGTTATGTGTACAGCGGCAATCTTCCCGGAGATGAAGGGGAGAATACAGTCTGTTACAGTTGCGGCCAGCTTTTGATTGAACGGTGGGGTTATCGCATATCCAAGAATGTGATTACAAACGGCAAGTGCCCGAAGTGTGATGCGACCATTGATGGCATAGGTCTCTGATTATGGGAACTAAGGGTTCGCGCAAAAATAACTTGGCAGAATTGGCGCTCAGATTTGGGTTAGATTTGGCCGATCCGATTGAACAAAACCGCAGGAATAGCAGGCTATTTCGATGGTTTTGCGAATGAGTATCGGCCAAATATAGCCTGAAGCTGGGATGCCAAAATGGCAAGCTATTTTTGCGCGAGCCCTAAGATAATGTGCCTGTCGGGGGGGAAATTGGAGGAAGAGGCCCTTGGTGTGCTGTCGCCACCCCACGATGGATTCGGTTTTCACTTGGTTTTCCGGAAGCAAGATTTACCTGCATCTCAACTATGGTGTGGTTCTGGATGAAATATTCAAGCCGAGATACCTGTTTGCGCCTCAACTTTCCGAATTGCACGCCACATCGCCTCGTTGTTGAAAAACTGAGAGGATCGTCATTAGTTTCGAAATCCGAAACGATTTTAAACGGTATCTCATCCAAATAGAAACCGCGATCGCTCGATAGTATGACCATTTCAAATGATCCGCTTGACGGTTGTTGGCTAGAAACGTAACGAAATGCAAGCCCGTTGCTGCTCACATCTATAATTTGACCCAGTTCGATAGAATGAGCCCTGAGCACAACTGACGCACCCTCCTGGACCTTGAATCGCTTATGCCTCCTTCGCTCAACCATCTGATTATTGTTGGCCATGTGTCGACCTCCGAATCATAAAGACGGTTTGCTTAAGTTCATTTCTTAGCTTTGCCTAAAGTATCCGTAATCTTGTTGTCACGTGACACCAACGCCTATTGGACTATCTCCTTCCTTGTCCACTGGGAGTATAATTTCCGGGACGATCAACTCTTACATCGAGGCCCATGCGGTCAGGCAGGCCTCTGCTAATTGTAATAGTAATCCTTGATTTAGATAACAGCAAAATATATGCCGTAAACAACACGGGAAGATAGGTCCTCATAACCTTTTGAAATAATGTTCAATAGAACATAGCGAGGCCCTTAAACCAGTGGGCAGACTGAAAGGTTGTAAACTTTTAGGTTACAATTTGACTGATTAGCGAAACAAATAGATTACAGTTGAACCCTTTAGGGTATAATCTATGGAGAAGCCCGTTCTACAGGCATAGACCAGGCATACCAGGTGATATGATACTTCTTTCATTTACTAAGGGCTCGGATAATCTTATTGTCTTCATGGTATTTGCTTAGAAGCTAATGTGGGTGATGGGCGGCTTGTCGTCGGGATTATTTATTTGGCTTTTCCGCAGTATATCTGTTACATACCGGTTAAAATCCAGTTTCTGGAGGTATGATATGGCCTTGCACGAACTGGCCGGAAAACCAGCGCCACCTGAGCTTATTGTTAATATTCCAAGACTTGTCAGCTCCTATTACACCCAGAGACCAGACGTGACGGATCCAGCCCAGAGGGTCGCCTTCGGCACCTCAGGCCACAGGGGCTCGTCCTTTAACAACAGTTTCAACGAGAACCATGTCCTGGCCATTGCCCAGGCAATATGCGAATACAGAACATCCAAAAACATTACCGGCCCCCTTTTCATGGGGATGGACACCCACTCTCTTTCGGAACCGGCCCTGGCAAGCGCCCTG
>JAUWMM010000035.1 GCA_030613145.1 Desulfobacterales bacterium
ACTCAATGGGCACAAGCGTAAGTTTCCAATTCAGAAATGAGCAATTTTCCGCAAGGTCAAGGAAAACAAGGGGATGCGCGGAGGCGTACCGAGGTACGTCGCACAAGCAACCCCGCAGTTTGACACAGAGATTGCGGAAAAGGGCCATTTATGGATGGAAAATAGTCTATATGTTTTTTTAAATCTTTGCTATGCGGTATGCTCTATAGGCAAACCCAGTTGAAGATAAAGGAGGTGATAGCACGTGTCAGTTGAAGAAAAAATAGTAAAGATCATTGCTGAAAAGCTGAGTGTTGAGATGGATGAGGTCGTAGGGCAGGCATCTTTTGTTGATGACCTCGGCGCAGATTCACTTGATCTGGTTGAATTAATCATGGCCATGGAAGAAGTGTTTGACACGGAGATCTCTGATGAGGACGCAGAAAAACTCCAAACAGTGCAAGACGCTATTAACTATATAAAGGAACATCCCTGAGTAGGGATGTTGAGTCCCTGTCAAGTGTGGGAGGCTCAAATAGCCTCCCGAGTTAAACAATAATTACCCCCAAACCTTCTGATGGTTTAGGTTATTTTGTTATGAGGATTATCATCGGGTCCGATCATGCAGGTTATCCAATGAAGGAGAGGGTAAAAGTCCATCTCCAGAATCGAGGCGTCCAAGTGGAAGACGTTGGAACTCACAGTGAAGAATCTGTTGATTATACCGACATCGGGAAAAAGGTGGCCTCAAAGGTTTCAGACGGGACTTTTGATCGCGGCATTCTGATCTGTGGGACCGGACTTGGAATGTCCATGGTTGCCAACCGCTTTCGCGGTGTGCGCGCCGCGCTGGCCAACGATCTTTTTTCAGCCATCATGAGCAGACGCCACAACGACTCCAATATCCTGGTCATGGGCGGCCGACTGATAGGCGACACCCTGGCCTTGCAGGTGGTAGATACCTGGCTTGAGACTCCGTTTGAAGGGGGACGGCATCAACGCCGTCTGGAGAAAATGGATGTTGGATAATGAAGGATGAGTCTCTTAGTATGAGCCGTCCTTCCTGGAAAGAATATTTTATGGATATCGCCTCCCTGGTGGCAAGGCGCTCAACGTGCCTCCGTCGCCGGGTAGGGGCCATTGTGATAAGAGACAAACGAATTTTGGCAACCGGCTATAATGGAGCACCCACCGGACTCGCTCATTGCCTCGATATTGGTTGTCTGCGTGAGCAACTCGGGGTAGCCTCCGGTGAGCGACATGAACTGTGCCGAGGCCTTCATGCCGAACAAAATGTTATTATTCAAGCAGCTTATCACGGAGTTTCCATAAATGGAGGCACGCTCTATTGTACTAACCTCCCCTGTTCCATCTGCTCAAAGATGCTTATAAACGCCGGCATTTGCGAGATCATATATCAGGAAGGATATGCAGACCCAATGGCAGAGGAAATGTTGAAATCTGCCGGGTTGAAACTCACCCAGATTGATGAAGTATGAATAGTAAAGCCTCCCAGTGCTCCCGCACAGGGCATCCTGACTGTGTCTCAGAACGGCGGAACTCGCCGAAGCAATAACCCCGCCTCCGCCATAGGCTATGGCCGACAGCGGATGGCGAAGTCGGCTTATCCCCGTGCTTCCGCACGGGGCATTCTGGCGAAGGTGAGTAAAAAGACACGAAGTAAAAATTCTCAAGTCGTAGGCGTAACCTTGCATTAAATCGCAGAATCGAGTATTTTTAATTGATGGTTTCGTAAAAATTACAAATCAATAATCGACAATCGGATAACGAATAATGGGAATGGATAACGGATAATGAAATGCCCATATTGCAGTGATGTTGACAATAAGGTCATCGATTCGAGGATGACTGGAGAGGGGAATGCGATCAGGCGCCGCCGTGAATGTTTGGCCTGCAACCACCGATTTACCACATACGAACGGGTTGAGGCTGTGCCGCTTGTTCTGATCAAGAAGGATGGTAGGCGGGAGACTTTTGATAGGTCCAAAGTCCTTATGGGGTTGCGGAAGGCATGTCAAAAGCGGGACATCAGCATCAATACACTCGAAGAGTTTGTGGATGAACTTGAGCGTGAACTCCAGGAAATGGGAGAAAAAGAGATTCCATCCGCAGTGGTGGGCGAACGGCTCATGACCAAACTCCATGAATTAGATGATGTGGCCTATGTCCGCTTCGCTTCAGTATACCGAGAGTTCAAAGACATCAATGACTTTATGTCCGAACTGAAGGACCTGCTCGATGCCCCCGTGAAGCGGTCTTAGCTGCCTTCGGACGAGCTGAAAGCCTAAAGTTCAAAGCTGAAAGCAAGAAGGATTTTGTTCTGCTTTGAGCTTATTTTGTAACTACTCAGGTTGTCCGGTTCAAGGTTCACAGTTCACGGTTAGTGGCTTGGCGTATCATAAGAATCGGATGAATTCTGCATTCCATTCGGAATCGAAACCTTCGGCAATATGCATTGATGGTCCGAAAGCATCTTGTATCTGGCTCTTTAGCCCGTAGTTCTTCGTAAATCCTGCTTTCTTTGTCAGACACAACCCTGACCCCCTAAACCGTGAACCTCTGAACCTGAGTAGTTACCTTATTTTTTATATTTAGGTCTTTGATAATCGTGGACGAATCTTACATGAAAATGGCCCTTGAGCTGGCCGAACAGGGGCGGGGCTGGACCTCACCCAACCCGATGGTGGGGGCAGTTATTGTTAAGGATGGCAAGTTAGTTGGAAAGGGTTTCCATCGGGCCGCAGGTGGCCCCCATGGCGAAATCCACGCCCTTAATGATGCTGGGGAAAAAGCCAGTGGAGCCACACTCTATGTAACCTTGGAACCATGCAACCACACGGGCCGCACACCGCCCTGCACTCAGTCAATCCTCAAAAGTGGTATCAGACGAGTCGTAGTGGGGATGAAAGATCCGAATCCGCGGGTGACCGGCGGTGGGATAGCTTTTTTGAAAAGTCAGGGTCTGGATGTGTCGGCCGGAGTCTGCGAAGATGAGTGTCGACATCTCAATGAAATTTTCATCAAATACGCCACCACATCACTGCCGTTTGTCATCCTAAAATGCGCGGCTACGCTTGACGGTCGCATAGCGACACGTACAGGTGATTCCAAGTGGATCACCAATCCACTTTCAAGACAATTCGTCCATGAGCTCCGTCATGCTGTTGACGCGATCATGGTAGGCAAAGGAACTGTCCTTAAGGACAACCCCCGGCTGACAACTCGCATAGAAAACCGTAAGGCATCAGATCCTATACGGATCGTGCTCGACACCCACCTATCTATACCCCCGAATGCAAGGCTGTTGCATCTTGCTTCAGATTCTGATACTTTAATAGTTTACGGTAGTTCGGCCCCAGCAGAAAAGAAAAGGATGCTGGAGGGACCCAATGTGCGTTTTCTTAAACTGGACGAGGAGGAGGGACAGATTGATCTTACTGCCCTTGTAAAAGAGCTGGGCAGGATGGGCGTTACAAGCCTCCTTATCGAGGGGGGAAGCCGTGTAAATGGTTCAGCCCTAAGGGCGGGCATTGTGGACAAGGTCTACATGTTTTTTGCTCCCAAGATTTATGGCGGTGAAGACGGGGTTCCTATCTTTGCCGGTTCGGGGATTGAGCTCATGGAGCAAAGCATGAGACTTAATAATATTTCGGTTCATCGATTTGAAGACGACGTGATGATCGAAGGATATCTGAACAGATAGCATCACTGATGACGGGAGCGCTTTCAGTCTCTCACAGAGCTCACAGAGGCACGGAGGTTTTGAGCTGAATCCTTGAGAGGAGGATTCAGCTAAAGTTGCCATCCTGCCAGCACAGGAATTTTTGTCGGATCATAAGTGGTCCGTCAGGACCCGAGTGTTTTGGCCTGATTTTCCCCCTCAAAAATCAGGCCAAAGAAATCATCTCGGCGATCTCTGTGTGCTCAAGGGACCGAAGGGAGCGGGCGAGAGGCCTGTGTCATGGGCTAACGAATAGCAACCCGATAAAGGACATAACACGACGTGTTTACCGGGATAATAGAAGGACTTGGAACGGTTAAATCGCTAACACGCGCGGCAGGCGGGTTGCGCATGGGTATTGAGGCCGATTTTTCCGTGGACAAGATCAAGATAGGTGATAGCATTGCTGTGAGCGGAGCTTGCCTTACCCTCGTCCATTTTCAGGACAATATCTTTGAGGTTGACGTAGCCCCTGAGACGCTCGTTAAGACGACACTAGGCCAGGCAAAGAGAGGGGACAAGGTTAACTTAGAGCGAGCGTTGCGTCTTGGTGATCGCCTTGACGGACACATGGTAACCGGGCACGTAGATGGCGTTGGCGTGGTCAAGGCCAGGCGCCCCCTGGCCAATGCCATGCTTTTTGTGTTTAGTGTGCCGGAAGCCCTTCTCCGCTATATTGTTCAAAAAGGCTCGGTTGCCGTTGATGGTATCAGTCTTACAGTCAATGCCTGCAAAAGGGGCGCTTTTGATGTTAGCATCATCCCTCACACAGCCAAAATGACCACCATGGGCTTCAAGAAAGTAGGTGATTCGGTCAACATTGAGACGGATATCATAGGAAAATACGTGGAGCGCTTCACCCAGCACTTTGCCAATCAGTATACTGGGACAGAGAATAAGGCATCACCTATTGACGAAACCTTGCTGACAAAGGCAGGATTTATGTGACGATCAGGTTGTTAACCTCGTTGAAGCTCGTTCGAACCCGTTTGTAACATAAGACCAATAGATACCGTAAGGAGAATGAAAATGCCCCGCATGACTACAGAAGAAGCAATAGAAGAGATAAGGCAAGGAAAGATAGTAATTCTCGTTGATGACGAGGACCGGGAAAATGAAGGAGATCTGACTATCGCTGCCGAAAAGGTGACTCCTGAGGTGATCAATTTCATGGCAAGATATGGCAGGGGGCTGATCTGCCTGTCTTTGACTCCGGAAAAAATAGGGGCTCTGCAGTTGCCTCCCATGGCGGACAATAATACCTCACGTTTTCAGACCGCCTTTACTATATCCATAGAAGCCAGATACGGTGTAACCACGGGAATCTCGGCCGCAGACAGGGCCACAACGATCCTGGCCGCTGTAGCAGATGATGCCAAACCGTTTGATCTGGTGCGGCCCGGCCATGTATTTCCACTCCGCGCACGAAAGGGCGGTGTTATTGTTCGGTCCGGACAGACAGAAGGGTCTGTAGATCTGGCAAGGCTTGCAGGCTTGAAGCCGGCAGGGGTTATCTGTGAGATCATGAACGAAGATGGCACTATGTCAAGGATGCCTGACCTGGAAAAATTTTCAAAAAAGCATCAAATAGGAATCTGCACCATCGCAGACCTGATCGAATACCGGCTCCGGACCGAGAGCTTCGTCCATCCTGTCTCGACCACGGTCATTCCGACCAGTAGCTCTGGTGAGTTTAAGACCACTGTCTATGATAATGATGTCGATGACTTCCTTCATATAGCCATGGTCAAAGGGGAAATCGATTCTACCAAGCCGGTCCTGGTACGTGTTCATTCAGAATGTCTCACCGGTGATGTTTTTGGTTCAATGCGGTGCGACTGCGGAGAACAACTTCATGCTGCCATGAAGATGATAGAACAAGAAGGCACAGGGGTTCTGCTTTACATTCGCCAGGAAGGCCGGGGTATCGGACTTCTCAACAAAATGAAAGCCTACGCGCTGCAGGATGAGGGCCACGACACAGTAGAGGCCAATGAGCGGCTCGGGTTCAAACCCGATTTAAGGAATTACGGCATTGGCGCTCAAATACTGGCGCATCTGGGTGTACGCAAAATGAGGCTTGTGACCAACAATCCAAAGAAAATCGTGGGACTTGAGGGTTATGGCCTGAGCGTAGTCGAGCAGGTACCTATTGAAACGACGCCCAATAAGTATAATGAGGGATATCTTAGTTGCAAGAAAGTGAAGATGGGCCATCTGCTGAAGCTAAACACCAAACGCTAAGGAGTGCCCATTCATATAAACCAGTTTCCAATTCATAAATGAGAGCTTTTTCCGATGAGCAAGGCCGCACAAGGCTTTTCGTTAAGGCGTACACGGTGTACGCCGCAGACGGAAACCCTTGGAGAACGCCGCTCATCGGAAAAAGAGCCAATTAGGGGAGGAGCTGTCATGCCAAATGTGTACGAAGGGAAGATATCCGCTGAGGGGAAAAAGTTCGGTCTGGTTGTAAGCCGCTTTAATGATTTTATCAGTGACAGGCTGCTGGCCGGTGCCCTGGACGCCCTCAATCGTCATGGGGCACGTGATCAGGATATCGATGTCGTGAAGGTGCCAGGCTCCTTTGAAATCCCCCTTGTGGCAAAGAAGATGGCACAAAAAGAAAAGTATCATGCTGTTATTTGTCTGGGGGCTGTGATCCGGGGTTCTACGCCCCATTTTGAGTATGTCGGTGCTGAGGTTTCCAAAGGAATAGCCTTGGTCGGGCTGGAATCAGGGCTTCCGGTTATCTTCGGTGTGGTCACCACGGATACCTTGGAGCAGGCTATAGAAAGGGCTGGGACAAAGGCCGGAAATAAGGGCTGGTCCGCGGCCGTGGCCGCTATGGAGATGGCAAACCTCCTAGAATCTGTAGATAAGATATAGCTTTTTTGCCACACGCGTGATCCGCCCGAAGGACGCTAAGTTCTTTTAATAGATATTATAAATTCCGAGGCATTATGGGGAATCGCCGGCGCTCAAGAGAGCTTGCCATGCAGGCTCTTTATCAGATGGAGATGAACCAGGATCACTCAAAAGAAGCCGTTGAGCTGTTTTGCAAACATTTCGGGGTTACGGAAAACGTAAAGCCTTTTTTTCTGCGACTGGTCGAAGGTGTCATGAAAGTTCAACATGAGATCGACCCTCTGATTAAAAGCTTTTCAGAAAACTGGAAGATTAGCCGTATGTCCCGAGCAGATCGCAACATTATGAGAATCGCTGTCTATGAACTCCTTTACTGCGATGATATTCCACCAAAGGTATCCATCAACGAAGCAATAGATATTGGAAAAAAGTTCGGCACTGAGGATTCCGGCCCCTTTATCAATGGCATCCTTGACAGTGTCCGTATCTCCCTGGAAAAAGAAAACCAACTTCACTCAAAAGTCAAAGCTGAAAACTCATAGGGAAGTAAGGTTCCTTTTCAATGAAATCTGCCTATTTCAGTAGTTAATCTCTGATTTTGCCTTTGAGCTTTCAGCTTTCAACTTCCTTACCCCGGACATCTTCAATCAGCTTCAAGAACACAGCCTCAAGGTCATGTTCCTCAGCACCAGCTTTTTGTCTGAGCTCCAAGGCAGTTCCGAGGGCAATCAAGCGGCCTTCATGTATGATCCCTATGCGATCGCACATCTCTTCGGCAACGACAAGGGTGTGGGTAGACATGAAAATGCTTACACCCTTGCTGGCAAGGGCCTTAAAGATGGTCTTCACAAGCCTGGCTCCTTTCGGATCCAGCCCAACCATCGGTTCATCGACCACAATCACCTTAGGCTCATGTATGAGAGCGGCCGACATAACCAGCCGTTGCTTCATGCCGTGAGAATAACTTTCAATCAGATCTCCGCTCCATTGGTCCATCTCAAACAGGGACAAGAGTTCTCTTATCCTTGCTTCTGAACGGCGATCATCCATCCCGTATAGTGATCCCACAAACCGAAGAAATTCGATGCCGGAGAGTTTTTCGTAAAGGAAGCCGCGATCAGGGATGAAACCCGTCACCTGTTTGGCCCCAACCGGATCTTCAGCCAAATTCTTACCGTCGATTATGACGGTACCCCCTGTGGGCTGTAAGATACCGGCCATCATCTTGATAGTCGTCGTCTTTCCAGCCCCGTTTGGCCCCAAAAAACCAAAGATTTCACCTCGTGGAATATCCAGACTCAAGTCATTGACGGCGGTAAGTCTGCCAAAGCGCTTTGTAAGGTGTAAAAGACGAATCATTTCGTTATTTGTTATCCGTTATCTGTTATCCGATTTCCAATTGAAGCCCCCTGCAGTCCCGATGAAGCACGACTTGTTGCACATGTAGGGAGATCCAACGACAATCAGATTTTGAACCGGATAACTGTCTGAGGGGCTTAGGTGAGCATTGAGAAAGAACGGGGTGCTATACAGACCGAACTCAAATGCTCAAAAAGATCGAATCATCCTGCTAGGATTTAACAAGTGGCTGCAGTTCTTTCTTTAGGCTCACTTAGCCCCGAGTTTTATACGGTTCAAAATCTGATTGTCGTTGGAGCGACCGTGTTTTCAAAAACCTAAATTGTCACCTCCAAATGAATCGTGTAAACCCAATAAGTTCGCTATCGCGCCTCAAGTACCCTCAGCTTAACCCGCCCGATGACCCGCACCATCTCGACCTGGCGATCCAGACCCCCTTCAACGAATTTGATGTGTGTTACATCAGCCGGCATTTGTCCCATCAAGGCGTCCGCCGTTGTCCACTCACCCAGAAAGACCTCATTCCAGGCATGATAGTAAAACCGGCCCCGTGTGTAAACCAGACCTATACACACCTTGGCAGGAAGCCCGGCAGCCCGGAGAAGCGCAGCAAAAAGTACCGCATGCTCATTGCAGTCCCCAGCCTTGAAGTTGATTGTGTCCAGGGCATTCGGGACAGAAACAGTGGCACGCTTCTCGAGCGATTCGTAAACCCAGTTTAAGATTCGCCTGGCCTTAGCCTTATCCTCATTGACCCCAGCCACAATCTTATGAGCCTGGGCCTTGATTGTTGGGTGGTCGCTCTGAATGAATGGGTCGGCCTTCAGGTATGGCTCCAGTTGAACCTTTTTGTACACGTGCTTGGGTTGATTTGACTCAAGGGCAATCTCCAATACAGAGCCCGTAAGACGCTGGCGTCCTGTATTCAGGTCAAGTCCTCCGGGGTCAATCCCGTCAAGCCGAATCTGCATGTAGACCAAATTTAGTGGTTCTGCCAGGACCTTGTTAGACGGTATCGAGGCTGCTTCTGCTATGTCGATCTCCGGATCAGACCTAATCCCCAAAAGAGCTTTATCTTCCGTGGTCTTGACTAGCCTAAGCCCCATCAGGCCTTCTTCCTTCAAGCGTTCCCCGTTGGGCCCGATCCAGGTAAACATCTCTAGGCCTGCGAATGTGGTTTTGACCTTAAAAGCTTCGTACCTTCTGCCGTCCAAAACAACTCCCTCCAGAGCAACCACGTCGACCTCAACGGGCCTTTGAGCCATAACAGATGGATCAAAAAGGCTCAACCGATAGCGAGCACCAACAATCAGCCCTTCTTTTAAGAGATGAGGCCATAAACCGATCGACAAGAAAGGCTTCTCCTCTAACACAATCTTTGATTCCCTTATATCACCACCAAACCCTGTATTCAGAATAAGGTATTCGCCCTCAACCCTGCCCCGGGCCTCAAAACGAACCATACCCGAACTAAGCTGAAACACAAAGGATCGCAACGATGCGTCCTGGTTGAGGTTCCCTATGATTTCAGTGGAAACTCTGTGGACATCCCCAATAGCACGCAGATTCATTACCGCACTTTCCATAACAAGATAACCGCCCGACTTCCTTATGATACGCGAGCGGGTATATCCGATCTTGTTGTCATGCTGATAAACGGCCATCCATGTCTCGCTCTCCTCAATAGACGAACCGCCCTGATTCGTTGAAAGGGTCACAGGTGACGGCTCAAAATAAAACATTTTTACTAACACCCCCATCATGCCGAGCCACACTAATATGACCCCATACCCAAGTACATCAATAAGCCTTTTCTTGCCAAACCTCATAAATTCCATATAACATGGAAAAACCCCCTTGGAAAGCAGGCTGAAGCCCCCTCCCTTCAAGGTTGATTTTATTCCGCGATTATATTAAATAGTGCCCAGCCACGAATCGAAAAACTCAATGGGCACAAGCGTAAGTTTCCAATTCAGAAATGAGCAATTTTCCGCAAGGTCAAGGAAAAAAGGGGTTGAGCGGAGGCGTACCGAGGTACGTCGCACAAGCAACCCCGCAGTCTTGTCAGCCTCCGGCTGATTGACGCCGATTCAGCCGTTCAGCCGTCGCAGCCAGTGCTTTGGCGAAGTCGGCTCGTAGCCAAGAAGGCTACTATGGCG
>JAUWMM010000314.1 GCA_030613145.1 Desulfobacterales bacterium
GTTTAGACCTGCGACGTGAAGGCCCCCTTTTTTTTGTAGTGGGTGTCCAGCCCTCGCCTTCTGTCTCCGCAAAATCGGTTTCATTCATGTCAAGGTGCGTTGCCATATTCATCTTGTTTTCAAACTCAAGGGAGCCTATCGTGGCTGCCCCGTGTTCGGCAGCAAAATCAGCAACTTCCCTGTCGGAAGTCACTACAACGGCCCGCTCGCGTTCACGGGTAACCATGTTTTTGATAACGCTGTCGGCCAGCTCTCCGGGGCGTGAAAAGACAACAGAGATCCCCTTCCATCTGGTTCTTCGTTCCATGTGAATGTCGGCATGCGCCCCATCAAAGACCACAGTAATGGTATGATGTTTGGCCCTTTTGTAAGAAAGTAGACGTTCGAGCAGGGCCTCTCGGCCTTCTTCCAGGCTACGGCGTTCAATGACGCTTAAGGCCGGAGACTGGCGAATCAGATTATAGCCATCTATTAGGATGTGAAGGGACATCTATGATTTTGGATTGCGGTGATGTTCTCAAGCCGTCAGGCGCTATTCGGATTGCGGATTGAACATCATCGCTTCACGGTCCAAAGATTCGTACAGAGTGCCTAAAGTGAGCTAAAGTGCCTAAAATTAGAGGAGCAAGAACCAGTTCTTACAAAAAAGTCTCTTTAAATCCTCAACTTTAGCTCACTTCTTTACCCCAATCTACCGAAACATTCGCGTAACCCTATTAACAAACAGGTAATGCAGCCAGTTCTTACGAGGCTTTTAGGCGGGCAATTAGCCGTTCTAAGTCCTCATTACCGTAAAACTCGATTTCAAGCTTTCCACGTTTTCCACGCCGGATGATTCGTACCCTGGTGCCGAGATGCCGGGTCAGGTCATCAGCCAGGCTTTCCATATATATATCCTCCGACGACCGTGGCTTTGCACGCGAAGTCTTGGGCGTGCGGTTTTTGAGTTTCTTGACTAGGGCCTCAGCAGCCCTGACGGAAAGATTCTCAAAAACTATCCGGCGCCAGGCCTCTTTTTGCTGGGCAGGGGTTTCAGCCCCTAAAAGCGCCCTTGCGTGGCCCATGCTTACTGTGTTGTTGACGATGTCTTTCTGGATCGGTTCGGGCAGATTCCGAAGCCGCAAAAAATTGGCCACAGTAGAGCGATCCTGACCCACGCGCTTGGCCAGCTCCTCGTGGGTAAGACCAAACTCTTTGATCAGGCGATAATACCCCTCGGCCTTCTCCAAAGGATTCAGGTCTTGCCGTTGGATATTTTCAACCAAGGCCATCTCTACCATCTCGGCCCCAGTGACGTCCTTGACAACCACCGGAACCTGTTTGAGTTTGGCCGCACGGGCAGCTCTCCAGCGGCGCTCTCCAACTATCAATTCATAGCCCGTGGGAGCTGTGCGCACAACAAGTGGCTGTATAATCCCTTTCTCCTTGATAGAGTCTGATAAGGCCCTTAGCTCCTGCTCGGAGAAACGACGCCTCGGCTGATACGGATTGGGCCGAATCGAGCCAATATCACAATAAAAAAAGGATCTTGGTTCTAAGTCCGATGTTTCCACGTCAGGTATGAGGGCGTCGAGACCCCGACCCAATACCTGTTTCTTAGGCATGCCGTGTCCTCCTACCATTCATGATTTCTTTGGCCAGGGCCAGATAGCTTTGCGCTCCCTTGGATGCGATATCGTAAACAAGAATGGGCTTCCCAAAACTGGGGGCTTCTCCCAGTCTCACGTTTCTCGGAATGCGTGTCTCGAAAACCAGATCCTTAAAGTATTTCTCGGCTTCCTCGGCAACCTGATGTGAAAGGTTGTTTCGCCTATCGAACATGGTCAGTAGCACCCCTTCAATTACGAGCCTGGGATTCAGGTGCCTCTTGATGCGCCTGAAGGTTTGAAGAAGCTGGCTTAAACCTTCCAAGGCATAAAATTCGCACTGTAGGGGAATCAACAAAGTGTGGGCTGCTGTCAGGGCGTTTACAGTAATAAGACTTAGGGAAGGGGGACAATCAAGCAGCATGTAAACGTATTCATCAGCAAGGGGCCTAAGAAGGTCCTGGAGGAACTTTTCCCGATTTGGCTGTGATATCAACTCCACCTCAGCCCCAATCAGGTCAATAGATGCTGGAATGACTTTTAGATGAGCAAGATCCGTATCAACCACAAGGTCTTCAACGGCGTCCTTTTGAATCAAGCCATGATAGAGGTTCTTGGAAACCTTGGCCTTGTTAATACCAACGCCGGTAGTGGCATTTCCCTGGGGATCGCAGTCAACGAGCAGGGTCTTGCGTTCGGCCACAGCAAGGGCTGCACCAAGATTCACGGCAGTAGTGGTTTTGCCGACGCCCCCCTTTTGATTAGCTATGCAAATAATGTGACTCACGGGAAAATTTTCTACCATAAAATCGGCCTTTTTCAAAGTTATAACCACTGGGCCAACAAAAAGATGTAGTCTATGTTTTCCTTGATTTATTCACTGTCTACGATTAAATTGTGAAATAAAGTGTACTTAGGGGCTTTATCCCAATTACTCCATCTGAATGGCATAAATCAGGCGCCACACAAAAATCTATAATTTTTAAGTGTTACAGGAATTCCGAGACTCAATAATACCATGCGCTTTGCAAGAATAGCCGTAGTCGCACTTTTCATAACAGCCATTGTCATAAGAAGCAGCTCTGAAGCATATCCGTTTTCCTCCTCTCATGCTTATCTGACGACAAAGGAGGAAAAGGAGCTGGGCAAGAAAC
>JAUWMM010000200.1 GCA_030613145.1 Desulfobacterales bacterium
CGGTGCTGGGAATCATGCTGCTTCCAGGGACAGAGCCTGCAAACGCGCCCACGGTCCGACCCTCATAACTCCCGATATCATCGTGCCCAATACGCCACTCCACGCCAATTCTGAAATCCTTGTCCGCTTTAACTTCCATGATCAACGCCTCAATATATACCATGGGCCGGGGGATATCCAGCTTATTGATGACATCTTCAAGCGTAAGATAGTCCTGCTTGTTTGCCGTAATAACCAGGGAGTTGGTTGCTTTGTCGGCAACGATCTGGACCTCCTTGGAGATCACGGGGGCCTTTCCCTTTACGCCTGGCTTTGTTCCCTTGGAAGGCAGGGCGGTCAAAACCTTGGAAAGCTCTTCGGCGTCAGCATACTGGAGATAGCGGACCCGGATGTCTCCGGCGCCACGCGGCGTTTCCTGATCCAGCATCTTGATAAGCTGTTTGATCTTTATTGTGTCATGTTCACTGGCTGACAGGATCAAGGAATTGGTCCGCTCGTCAGCCACCATCTTGATGGCAGGAGCCACTGCGGCCTGGCCCTTTCTTGTTTTGGCTGTGCGGCTGGGCCGGAAGATAGTAGTCAAGGGCTTTATCAGGACCGATGCTATGGCATGTTCAAGCGGGATTACCGATATCTCTTCACCAATGCCCACAACATCAATGGCGCTTATGATGCGGAGCAAACGTTGGATATTGGAAAGGACATCTGTGACGATGAGCATGCCTGAGGGGGGGTATGAGACAATGACACTGCTCTTGGATATCAAAGGGGCAAAGAGCTTTTTCAATTCATCGGGATTGGCATAATCCAGGCGAATCAGTTGCGTGATCACCTTGTCTTCAGGACTCGTAGCCTCTTCTCGCAATCGGGTTTCAATGCTTTTTCCCCGGGCCACAACTGATGGCACGATCTTGGTAACGGCTCCCGCTTCAATAGTCGTAAAAGCATGTACTTCCAGGACCGATTCAAAGACCCTGTACGCTTCTTCCACTGAGATCTTTGTCGGGGATACAATGGTCACTTTGCCCTTGACCTTTTGGTCTATGATAAAGTTCTTGCCGGTCACCTCACTGATGAATTTTATGAAAAGGAGTATGTCAACATTATCAAAATCGATTGTTACGGATCGTTTTTCCGGTTCGGCCTTCTTGACTGGAAGTCCTTTTGGCTGAGAGACTGGTCTTTCCTTTGCCCGAACCGGGGCTTCCGGCTATTTTCTGACCGGGGGCTTGGGTGGGGGAGGGACCGGTTTTTCCTTTGCCTGGACGGGCGGTTCCGGCTTTTTTCTAACCGGAGGCTTCGTGGGTGGAGCAACCGGTTTTGCCTGCGCTTTGGCGGGTGGTTCCGGTTTTTTCTCCACGATTGTACGTGGAGTGACCGGTTTTTTCTCTTTGATGGTCGGCGCCGGTTTGGCAGCCGGTTTTCCTACAACCTCTTCTTCGGATACGCGAACTGCGCTTGCGCTTCCTGCATGTGTCAACAAATAAAGACTGACAAACACAAAGCAAATGGTGATGTGGACAAAGCTAAGACTTTTGTGCGCCCTTGACGATCTTTTCATATTCGATATGTCCACGCAAGTTCAGCAAATCTTCATCCGTCTCTGCCCATTTCCGGGCCGCTTCATCCACAGAAACCGCCTTTTTGAGGTAAAACAGGCTTCGCCCGACATCATTTTGCAGGGCATGAAGGCATGCAAGATTGTAATAAGGGTCTACATAGTTGGCGTCTATCCGTATAGCCTTTTCAAAGACTTTCCGGGCAGCGGCAATGTTTTTTTCCTTTATATATATTGCTCCCAGATTGTTCAACGCAGAAACAAGACGAGGGGAGCGTTGTAAAGCGGCTTCGTATAATTTTCTTGCTTCCTGGAGTCGCCCTTCTTTCTGAAGGGCCAAGGCTTGGCTATATAGTGTGGTAGAATTATCGTGCCTTGGATCTCTTCTCAAGGCCTGAGGTGGTTTTTCTGCCTCCTTTATTACCCTCTTTTGGGCAGGCAAGGCCCTATTCGTTGGTTTCTTTCTGACCTGAGGGCCTTGCGAGTTCAAAGAAGCTTCGTCTGAGGGTAATACGCGGGGCGTGTGATGGCTAAGAAGATCAGGGGGCTTTGCCGCGCTTTGATCAACAGCAAGTTTTTTCTCATGGCCCGAAGATAGCTGACCGACCGAATGTAACCACGTATAAGCTGAGAAGCCAACAGCAGCGAGAATGATGCAGGCTGAGACCAAGCGCTCTCGTACGAGGACATGACGACCGTATCGATTCGACCAGATACTGCCGAACTTGCCGGCAAGAGTGTCCTTATCTTTCTGGGCCTTTTTCAAGGCTTCATGGATGTAACTCATAGAGGGTAGTAAACGTGCTCAGTTAGTTTGTTTAATTGTAACTACTCACGTAGTCAGGCTGAAGGGGTCAGAAAAGCACGATTGCCGTACTTTGGCGGAAATATCTGATTCTTGCATCAAACATGGCTTTAAAATGCGCTTTTTCCTAACAGTCTTCAGTCTTCAGCCTATTCACCTGAGTAGTTACGTTTAATTGAGATATTTGTACCATAAACAATATCATGTATGTCAAGGAAAAAGCAACACTATATATTGTGCAAATTGCAGGGGTTAGGTAGCTAGCGCAGTGCTTTGAATGTCCAGCGCACGACTTTGGCAATTTGACATATCCTCAACTCACAGGAACAACATAAAAAATCCGAATATTTCATCTTGTCATTTTGAGGCGCACAATTTCTGAGACGGGGCACTAACCCGTCATCTGATACAACAACGCCCTCGTGGAGGTATCCACAATCCCGTCGGCCTTCAAGCCAAAATTGAGTTGGAATCTCATGACTTCCTCAGACGTCGTGGTGTCATAAACGCCTCTGGGTTCAACGGAATACCCAATCTGCTGAAGCATCTGTTGCACCTTTAGGACTCCCAGGCCACTCATCCCCTCGGTCATCTTCCCACTCATGTGTTCATAGGGATACACCCAGGACATCTCTCCGTCCCAATGGGCCAGGATAAAATCATCAGTAACCGGCCGCTTCTTGCCATCCGGGTCAAGGGCGATGGCTCCGCCGGTTGTCACCTTACGGATCAATAGATAACTGGCCTCATTTACACCTTCCAGCCTTATCCGTATGCGAAAAGGCTTTAGAAACATGCGATAGAGTTCAGGATCACCCTCGAAGGAAAAAACCCCAGGGTACACTTCGCCTGTGGCATAATTGCTTTGGGCGTCCTGCACACTGAAAAGCCTGAAAAGCCGCGCAAGGCTGGTTCGCTGGTCAAGAGTTAACTTGCCGGCCTTTTTCCGGGTTTCTATTGGTTTTCTTACGAACGGCTTTTTTTGTATCAAAGCGGCTTCTTTAAACTCCGCGGGTCTGTGTACAAAGACCTTGCTTTGTACTGCAGCCACTTTTCCCATGGCTGAGAACAAGCCTGAAAGCTGCTCCTTAAAACCCCATCCCCCGAGGTTAGCCACGATGAACGCCATCAGCATAACTGCTGCTGCCGGGGCAAGCCTACTCTGAAACAATGCAGACCGTGTGTGATACTGTTTGAAATCGCCCTGGATATCGTCAATGGCCCTACGAATCGTTTTCTTTCCGATCGTAAATTCGTCTTTGCAGTACGCAATGAGAAGGGCGCGATCGCAAACCGCATTAATCCGCCTGGGATTTCCCCGAGAGTAAGCATATATTGCGCTGAAGGCTCCAGTTGTAAGTCTCACGTTCCCTCGACTACCAGCAACGACCAGTCGATGTTCCACGTAATTTCGAACGGCGCCACGATCCAATGGCTTGAGCACATATCGGACTGTGATACGCTCGTTTAGTTGTCTGAGGGCCGGGGATGCCAGAAGCTCCATCAGTTCCGGCTGTCCCACGAGAACGATCTGGATCAGTTTTTCCTTCTCAGTTTCCAGGTTGGACAACATTCTCAACTGCTCCAGAAGGAGCGGCGACAGGTTTTGGGCTTCGTCAACCACCAGAACCGCATTATGCCCCTGCCTGAAATTCTCCAAGAGGAACTCATTGAGGATATCAGTCAGCTCCTTCTTTGTCTTTCTTGTGCTGCCTGTATCTATGCCGAACTCCTGGTTGATTGTTTCCAGGAGTTCGATGTCAGAAATAGACGTGTTAAATACAAGAGCAGTCTTTGTTGATGCATCCAACTGATTGAGCAGCGCCCGACAAAGGGTGGTCTTGCCCGTGCCGATGCCGCCGGAAATGACAATAAAGCCCTTTCTTTCGTTGATGCCGTAAAGCATGTGGTCCAGAGCCCGGGTGTGATGGTGACTCAGAAACAGGTATCTTTGGTCTGGCGTCAGATTGAAAGGGTTTTCCTCAACACCGAAGTAGGCTGCGTACATGAGATCCAATTCCTCCCTATTTGAACCTGTAAGTCAGACTTTTTTTCTTCCCTCTTCGCATAATCTCCAGAGATACGGAAGAACCTGATTTCAGGTCTTCGTAGAAGTCCATAATTTCATCGGGACTCTCGATTTGCTCTCCATCGATACTCTGAATGATATCACCGTTTCTAAGCCCCAGTTTCGTGAATATAGTATTGGGCTTCACCTGGCTCAGCATCAGCCCGTCTACTTTGCCATTCTTGTAATGAGGTCGCACACGGACCTGGGAGAGGAGATCGCCGATATTTTCAAGAGACCTTGCCACCATGTCACGATCTAGGGTAATAGTCGAACCGGGCACGGGTCTGGCGCGAACGGGCCTTCGTCTTGTTCTTGATGTGGATGATGTGGACTTTTCTTCCATTGTCAGAAT
>JAUWMM010000165.1 GCA_030613145.1 Desulfobacterales bacterium
CAGTAACTAAAGATGGGAGTTTGTCGGCCCATTTTGAACATTCCGTTGCCATTACAGAAGATGGGCCGGTCGTCTTGAGAACAACAGCCGGGCGCGCCTAAATACCCAAAGAAGAACCGCTATAAGGGGGAGAAGATGAAAGTAAGGGCATCGGTTAAGAAGATGTGCAGCAAGTGTAAGATTATTCGTCGTAAAGGGATTGTGAGAGTCATTTGCGAGAATAAGAGACATAAGCAAAGGCAAGGGTGATTCCAATTGCGGATTTTGGATTGCGGAATGAAGAATCCCACATAATCAATCGCTAATCGGGTAAGGGATAACTAGTACCCAATGACTAATGACCAATAACTAACGGGAGGGGAAACTTTTGGCACGGATTGCAGGCGTTGATTTGCCGAAAAACAAACGGGCCGAGATAGGCCTGACATATATTTATGGGATAGGGCGTGGTACATCGAGGAAGATATTACGGGAGGCCGGAATTGATTTTGATACAAAGACTGATCAATTAGGGGAAGACCAGGTTGCGGCCATCCGTAAAATCATTGATGACAGCCACAAAGTCGAAGGTGAGCTTCGCACTGAAGTATCTATGAACGTGAAGCGACTAATGGAACTGGGGTGCTACCGTGGTCTCAGGCACCGAAAATCACTTCCGGTTCATGGGCAGCGAACGAGCACAAACGCCAGGACCCGGAAGGGGCCACGTCGCAGCGTTGTAAAAAAGAGAAAAAGATAGGAGGAATATACGCACATCATGGCAAAGCCCTCTCGAAAAAAGAAAGAAAAGAAGAACATCCTAAACGGGATAGCCCATATCCAGTCTACCTTCAATAATACTATCGTGACCATTACTGATCCTGTGGGTAATGTGGTGGCATGGTCCAGTGCGGGGACGCAGGGTTTTAAGGGTTCGCGGAAAAGCACCCCTTTTGCCGCCCAGCTAGCGGCGGCGGATGCCGCCAAGAAGGCCATGGAACACGGGATGAGAAATGTTGAGGTCTATGTAAAGGGGCCAGGTGCAGGCCGGGAGGCTGCTTTGCGTGCCCTTCAGGCAACAGGGTTTAATGTTGTTTTGATCAAAGACGTTACCCCAATTCCGCACAACGGCTGTCGTCCACCCAAACGGCGCAGGGTGTGAAAGGAGGACTATTTTGGGACGATATATCGGTTCGGTATGCAGGCTGTGCCGCCGCGAAGACCTGAAGATGTTTTTAAAAGGAGATCGATGCTTTTCTGACAAATGTGCCTTTGACCGTAGAGGGTATGCTCCAGGTCAGCACGGACAGCGGCGACGGCGAAAGGTTTCCGACTACGGCATCCAACTTCGCGAGAAGCAGAAAGTCAAACGTATGTATGGTTTGCTGGAAGGCCAGTTTCGTGGTTTATTCACTAAAGCGGAACGTGCCCGAGGCATAACCGGAACCAACCTTTTGATTTTTCTGGAACGGCGCATGGACAATGTGGTCTATCGTTTGGGATTTACTGATGCCAGAGCACAGGGCAGGCAGTTAGTACGCCATAACCATTTCATGGTCAACGGCAAAAAAATGAATATTCCATCTTACCTTGTAAGAGTAGGTGACGTAATAGAGGTGCGGGAGAAGAGTCAAAAGATAGCCGTTATTTCCGATGCTATGGACGCTGTGGTGCGGCGCGGTATACCGGCATGGCTTGAACTTTCAAAGGAACATTACAGGGGGACGGTTAAGGCCTATCCAAACCGGGAAGAATTGACGATGCCGATCCAGGAACAATTAATAGTGGAACTTTATTCTAAGTAATGAAAGTGAGTACGGCAAGTCGGTTCAGACGCCCGTTGGAATACAATGCAAATTTGGAGATAAAGAATGTTATCAAATGATCTTATGTACATGAATTGGCGCGAGCTGATCAAATCGAGAGGTATAGAGGTTACTGAAAACACTACGTCCTACGCAAAGTTTGTCTGCGAGCCTCTTGAAAGGGGTTTTGGTATTACCATCGGCAATGCGCTTCGTAGAATCCTCCTTTCCTCACTTCATGGGGCTGCCATTATCTCAGTAAAGGCAGATAACGTCATGCACGAATTTACGGCCATACCGGGTGTGCTTGAGGACATGTCCGAGATTATCTTGAATCTCAAAGAAGTCCGCTTGCGAATGTCTGATCCGGGGCCGACCGAGCTTCGGATCGAAGCCTCTGGAGAATGTGAGGTTAAGGCGGGGGATATATTCACTGACGGTGGTGTTGAGATACTAAACCCTGAGCACCATATTGCAACCCTGTCAAAAGATGCAAAACTAGATATGAGCATGAAGTCCAAGGCGGGCAAAGGTTATGTCCCGGCTGACATGAACAAAGATGAAAACGATCCGATTGGCACCATACCGATAGATGCTGTATTCTCACCTATTAAGCGGGTAAGCTATGTGGTCGGGAATGCGCGGGTTGGTCAAAAGACCGATTATGACAAGCTCACCCTTGAAGTATGGACTGATAGTAGTGTTGTGCCGGAAGACGCTGTGGCATATGCGGCAAAGATACTCAAAGAACAGTTGAACGTCTTTATCAACTTTGATGAAGAATTAGAGCCTGAGCCTGAACCTGAAGGAGCGGAAGAAGAGGAAAAGCCCATCAACGAGAACCTCTATCGGAGTGTCGAGGAACTGGAGCTTTCGGTTCGCTCAGCCAATTGCCTAAAGAATGCTAACATCCAGTATATTGGGGAGTTGGTCCTAAAAACTGAGGCTGAGATGCTCAAGACCAAAAATTTTGGTCGTAAATCCCTGAATGAGATTAAAGAAGTTCTGGCCGAAATGGGACTGTCTCTTGGCGTGAAGCTTGAGGGCTTTGTGCCACCCGCCGAAGAGGAAGAAGAAGGAGAAAAGAGCGATACATGAGACACCAGAAAGCGGGAAAAAAGCTGGGCCGCACAGGGAGCCATCGGAATGCTATGTTCCGGAACATGGTGACTTCCCTTTTCGAACATGGCCGGATTCAGACGACGGATGCCAAAGCCAAGGAGTTGAGGCGCTGGGCTGACCGCATGATTACCTTGGCCAAAAGAGGTGATCTCCATGCACGACGGCAGGCCTTGGCAGTGATGAGAGACAAAATAGTGGTTCACAAACTTTTCGAAGAAGCGCCGGGCCGTTTCGGCGACAGGGCCGGAGGTTACACAAATATTTTTAAGCTGGGGAGACGACGAGGAGATGCAGCCCCTATTTCATTGGTAGAGCTTATTGCTCCAAAAGAAAAGAAGGAACGGAAAAAGAAGAAGTCTGCGGCAGCGAAGAAGGGAGTCGACAAAGCGAAAAAGCAAGTACCTGTGAAGGCAAAAGGAAAGGAAAAGCCGAAAAAGGCCGAAGCCGCTGAGAAGGCAGTGCAGGATACCGTGCCTGAAATGGAGAAAGAGATCCCCTCAGAGATAGAAGGCAAGAAGGCCAATGAAGAAGCCGAGGCCGTATCCGAAGATGTGGGGGCCCCTGAAGCCAAAGAGGGCGGGGAGAAAGAGTAGACAACGTTTTAAGAAGCCCTTGCCATTTTCTCCGTGTTACGGACGCAACAGGAAATATAAAAGAGGTTAGCCATCATAGGCTGCCTTTTTTTTATGACTATTCTGGGAACTTTTAGAAGCCTTTCAAGAAGTTGTCCAAACTTGTAACCGGGAGGTCTGACAACATGGAAGTCAAGATTGTGTCGTCCGCACTCGAACTGATACAGGGGGATATCACGAAGCAGGATACAGAGGCCGTTGTCAATGCAGCCAATCGCAGTCTTCTCGGAGGAGGGGGCGTGGAGGGGGCAAGCCACTGGGCGGCGGGTCGGGAGCTGTGGGCCTAATGCCGAACTCTTGGGGGCTGTGAAACAGGAGACGCAGTCATAACCCGGGGGTATAGGCTTAAGGCCCGGTATGTTATCCATACAGTGGGGCCCGTCTATCGAGGTTCAAATCCATCCACGGAACGCTTGCTTGAAAGCGCCTATCGAAGGAGCATGGAGGTTGCCCTTTCCAAAGGTATCCGTTCAGTGGCTTTTCCTTCCATCAGCACAGGTGTCTATGGATATCCCCTGGAAGAAGCAGCTCCTGTGGCCCTGCGAGCGGTGATCGAGTTTCTTCGAGTGCACCCTGAAATTGAACGGGTCCGTTTTGTCCTGCACAGTTCGAGCGCCTTTCGGGCCTTTGACGATGCCCTCGGACGGCTTACTTAAGGCTCATAATCCGTATGAAGCTGAGGTTGTTGTATCAGTGTGGACGTCTCTCATATTTTGGTATTCTTTAACAGATTCCATTCTATTTTGACGCTCCAGCGTTTCTTTGCTATTAAGACAGAAAAAAAAGACAATTTTTGCATTTGCCAATAATGCCAAGGAGGGCAGAAACCATGGGATGGTTTGGGAAACTCGCATTTGGGTCCATGGGGCTGCTGTTCGGAGGACCTCTCGGTGCTGTTGCCGGGGCAGCTTTGGGACACCACCTGGTTGATAAAGCAGAAAACCAAGAAGTTGGAAGTCGGACACTCTTACATACGGAACAGACCCAGGCTGCTTATTTTGTCAGCATGTTCTCAATTTTGGGCAAGCTTGCCAGAATAGACGGTGTGATAACCAGAGATGAAATCGCCGTTGTTGAGGATTTTATCAATAATCTAAATATATCCGAAACCGAGAAACAATTCGCCAAGCAGGTCTTCGGTGAGGCACAGGATTCGACGTATTCAATTGACGATTTTGCAATGCAGTTTTATCAGATCAGCAAGGGCCAACCCACGGTTCTCGTATCATTTTTAGACCTGCTCTTCCGGATAGCCGCAGCAGACAATAGATTTCATCCAGCAGAAGAAGCCGCCCTGAATAGGATCAAAAACATTTTTCGCATAAGCGACCAGCAGTTTGACAATATGAAAGTAGCTTATTTCAAAGATGTTGACGGGTTTTACAAAGTGTTGAACTGCACGTCCGACTGCTCGAATGACGAGGTCAAAGCCAACTACAAAAAACTTGTCAAGGATTTTCATCCTGACACTATCGTGTCAAAAGGTCTTCCCGAAGAGTTTACGGAATTTGCCACTAAACGTTTTATGGAGATCCAAGAGGCCTACGAAGAAATCAGGCAGGAACGCAGTTTTTGAGCGGCTCCACGTACAGCTTCTAAACAAAATTTGATTGTCGTTGAAGCTCGTTCGGACCTGAGATTATAAATCGATGGCTGACAGTATTTCTTTCTCCCTTTCTTGAGTATGTTTTTCCATATGTTTGATCTGCTTGGCAACGTCCTTTACGAACGCTTTGTCCGTTATGGAAAGCAGATTGATATTAATATTGTATAGCTCAGAAACAACGGAAGTTCTTGCCATCATCGCTGCGACTGCACCATCTATAACAACATTCATGTTAAAATTTT
>JAUWMM010000033.1 GCA_030613145.1 Desulfobacterales bacterium
CTTGATTCTTGATTCCGGTTTATCCAGTATCCAGCGACCAGTATCCAGCATCTGTAACAAGTATAAAATGAACAGGTTAAATAACATAGACAATTTTTTGTCTATATTGTGGCGCTAAGCGCCTAATCCCTCACGCATAAACATTTGAAAAACAGGCGTTTTCCCCGAGCTCTTCTTCGATTCTCAATAGCTGGTTATATTTGGCGATTCGGTCTGTTCGGGAACCGGAACCTGTTTTTATCTGCCCGGCGTTCAGGCCGACAGCCAGATCTGCTATAAAGGTGTCTTCGGTCTCGCCTGAACGGTGGGAGATGACCGTTTCATACCCTGCCTCCTTTGCCATTGCCACAGTGTCCAAAGTTTCGGTCAGTGTGCCGATCTGATTTAGCTTGATCAGGATGGCGTTTGCAATGCCACGATTGATCCCCTTTTCAAATATCTTGGGATTGGTGACAAATATATCGTCCCCCACAATCTGTATCTTGTCTTCCAGTCTTTCTGTCATGATCTCCCATCCGATCCAGTCCTGTTCTGCCAGACCATCCTCAATGGAAAGGATAGGATAAGCCTCTATGAGTTTCTCATAGTAGTCAATCATAGCCTGAGCATTCATCCCCTTTTTTCCTTCACCCTTTAACACATACTTCCCCTTGCGGTAAAACTCGTTGGCCGCAGCGTCAATGGCGACGGCAATTTCTTTTCCTGGTTTGTAACCGGCCTTTTCAATGGCAGTCATTATCAAA
The DNA here is from genome assembly GCA_030613145.1 of Desulfobacterales bacterium. Taxonomy (GTDB): domain Bacteria; phylum Desulfobacterota; class Desulfobacteria; order Desulfobacterales. The sequence goes on from JAUWMM010000033.1 coordinate 744, forward strand.
CGAATAGCATCCTCATTAGAGTCAAGGTTTGGCGCAAAACCGCCTTCATCCCCCACTGCAACGTTATGGCCCTCTGCACTTAAGACTCCCTTCAATTGGTGAAATGTTTCAACTCCCATCCTGATCGCTTCCGCAAAAGTCCCGGCTCCCACGGGAACTACCATGAATTCCTGTATGTCCAAGTTGTTGCCAGCATGGGCACCACCGTTGATTATATTCATCATGGGAACAGGAAGGACGTTGGCATTAATACCTCCGATGTAACGATACAGGGGTGTCTGAAAGGCATGAGCTGCGGCCCTGGCCGCGGCCAGAGATACCCCAAGAATGGCATTGGCCCCCAGTCGGGATTTATTCGGTGTACCGTCAAGCTCTATGAGACGACGGTCCAGACCTGCCTGGTCGGATGCATCCATCCCTACAATCGCAGGTTTTATCGCTTCCTTCACATTCGCTACAGCCTTTGACACACCCTTGCCGCCATAACGCTTATGGCGTTTGTCTCGCAGCTCAAGTGCCTCCCGCTTGCCTGTGGAGGCGCCAGAGGGAACGGCTGCCCGCCCAATAGCACCATAAGCAACCTCAATGTCCACCTCCACGGTTGGATTGCCCCGTGAATCCAGGATCTCCCTTGCCGTCACATTAATGATTTCAGTCATGACATCCCCTTCCTCCACTCAGTAATAAACACCATCCCCCGGAGCAAGCTCCTTTCCCAGAATGGCCCAGGGCCCAGGGCGATGATCTGATCATAGGGTTTGCTGTTGACGCTGTCAATCTATAAACCGCATAGCGTTACACATCCGGCTTTGCTCCTTGACTTGGGCCTGAAAACTCGTTAATAGGCATCCTATGAAGGAAAAACTTAGCTTCATAGTGCGGCATGCCATAGATTCTGCCGTTGCTGCCGGGCATCTTAAACCTATTGATCCTCCCCCATCCATGGTGCTGGAGATTCCCAAGATTGCGGCCCATGGCGACTTTAGCACAAATATCGCCATGACCATGGCAGCACTTCAAAATAGGGCGCCTAAGGAAATTGCGAGGATCATCATTGATCATATTGAGGACCGCGATCATTTGCTCTCAAAGACTGAAGTGGCAGGACCCGGGTTCATCAATTTCTTCATCGCCCTGGACAGGTGGCACGAGGTTCTTAAGGCCGTGCATCAGGAGGATACAGCCTATGGCACCTCACAGGCAGGTCTTGGGAAAAGGGTACAGATCGAATTTCTAAGCGCCAATCCCACCGGACCTCTCCATGTGGGCCACGGGCGATGTGCCGCCGTCGGGGACACCCTGGCAGCTATATTGAGCGCAACGGGTTATGAAGTTGAGAAGGAATACTATGTGAACGATTCCGGTCGTCAGATTCGCACCCTTGGTGAATCCGTGTTTGTTCGCTATCAGCAGCTTCTCGGAAAAACTATCGATTTGCCGGCAGAGAACTATCAGGGAAGCTATATCAACGACTTGGCCCGAATACTCCTTGACCAAGAAGGGGAACACTTGCTGGAGTTGCCCGAGGAGGAGGCCGTAACACATTGTGCCAGATTTGCGGCCATGAAAATTTTTGAAGGGATTCGGGAAGACATAGTCGCCTTTGGCGTCTCCTTTGGCCACTGGTTCAGCGAGCAGTTCCTCTATGACTCAGGCGCTGTCCAGGCCGTGATTCAAGATCTCAAGAGCCGGGATATCATCTATGAACATGATGGCGCCCTGTGGTTTCGGACCAAAGATTTTGGGGATGAAAAGGACCGGGTCGTAGTTCGGGCCAATGGCTTAACCACATACTTTGCCTCAGACATTGCCTATCACAAAAACAAGTTTGACCGAAAGTTCGACCGAATCATTGATATCTGGGGAGCAGACCACCATGGCTACGTTCCTCGCGTGTCAGCTTCGATCCGAGCACTCGGATACGATGGAGACCGGTTTCAGGTCTTTCTCGTTCAACTGGTTAATCTCCTTCGAGGCGGCAAGCCAGTAGCCATGTCAACACGGGCCGGCGAATTCGTTACCCTGAGGGAGGTCATAGACGAGGTGGGACGGGATGCGACACGCTTCCTATTCTTATTGCGCCATTATGAGAGTCCGCTTGACTTTGATCTGGAATTGGCCAAAAAGCAGTCCAACGATAATCCAGTCTACTATGTGCAATATGTCCATGCGAGGATTTCCAATATTCTCAAGAAGGCCGAAGAACGTGGTTACAAGGACATTGACTGGCACGACGACTTCTCCAAAATATTGACTCTACCTGAGGAGCTTCAACTAATAAAGCTCATGGCCCGTTACCCGGAGGTCGTGGCCAGGAGCGCCCGCTTGATGGAGCCTCATCGTGTTCCGTTCTACATGAAGGAGTTGGCAGCAGCCTTTCACGCCTACTATCACGACCGCAACAAGCACAAGGTGGTAAGTGACGATGCCAAGCTCTCGGCAGCAAGGCTCTACCTTGTTTCTGCTATCCGGATCATCATAAAGAATGGACTGAGTCTGATGGGCGTGTCTGCACCGGAAACCATGTAGGAAGACTGATCGTGGGTGCTTAGTCATGAAATTGGTGTTTTTTCTGGCAGAAATTCTTTTACCATGAAGTAGGAAAGCTGAAAGCTCAAGGCTCATAGCTGAAAGGGAGAGAAGTTAAGAGTCTAAGATCTAATTCTTGCTTTCAGCTTTGAGCTTCTCCAGCTTATCCGGATTCGGTATGAGTCAAAAGCCTTCACAGTCTAAGAAGAAAACTCCGACTAAAAGATCCCGGTTTGCCCTCCAGCTCACCCGCAAACAGTTCTTTCTTGGGCTGGGCCTTGCCTTTCTTGCGATGGCTTGGATGTTCACCCTTGGTATTTTTGTGGGGCGCGGCCTTTCTCCAGTCCGTTTCGATGTGCAAAAGCTCAAAAAAGAGCTTATGGCTTTGAAACAGGAGGCACTGAAAAGAGACCAGGCACGCTTCAAAATTGAGACAGACAACCTGTCCGAGAACCCGGACCTTGACTTTTACAAAATCCTTACAGATAAGAAGGAAGAGGCCCGCTTTAAGTCTGCCAAAGGTCATGAGAGGACCGCAAAGTCCCATGTGATACCGATAAAAACCTCTATGGTAAACAAGACGGGAAGGCAGGGGCTTTTGACCATCCAGGTCGCATCGATAAAAAGTGCCAAGAAGGCCAGGCAGGAGGTAGACCGTCTTAAACGTAAGGGGTATGAGGCATATGACGTAACAGTAAACGTGCCTGGAAAGGGGACCTATCACAGGGTGCGGGTGGGCCATTTTGAGAATTCCCGCGAGGCCGGACGGGTAGCTGCGAGGCTTAAGCAGGACAAACTTGAAACAATGATTGTGCGGGAATAGAGAAAGGCACTTTAGCTCACTTGGAGACTTGGGGGTATTGTCGTGAGAATTTCAAAGGAACTGGTCATACACGTGGCAAAACTTGCCCGGCTGCATTTGGATGAGGAGGCCATAGAGCTCTATACCAAGCAACTGGGAGACATCCTGACCTATATGGACACCCTTAATAGTGTTGACACCGAGGATGTGCCTCCTACCTCTCATGCCATTTTCATAAACAATGCGCTTCGCGAGGATGAGGTCAAGGCCTCCATTCCTGTGGGACACGCTTTGGAAAATGCCCCCCAGTCTGAAAAAGGAAGTTTTGTTGTTCCAAAAGTAATCGGATAACCGTGTCCGTTGACCGTTGTCGGTTGTCTGTTGTTAAGAGAATAAGCAAATGCAAGAGGAAACGATAAGCGCCTATATTAGTTCGCGCCCATCCACAAATCGTAAAAATTCAATGGGCACAAGCGTAAGTTTCCAATTCAGAAATGAGCAGTTTTCCGCAAGGTCAAGGAAAACAAGGGGTTGCGCGGAGGCGTACCGAGGTACGTCGCACAAGCAACCCACAGTTTGACACCGAGATTGCGGAAAAGGGCCATTTATGAATGGAAACTAGTTCAATCGACAAGAAGCTTACTCGGCCAGATCAGCTATGACTATCACGGCCGAAAACTACTGACTACTGACAACAAACAACGGGCGTGACTAAAGATGGATCTGTGGCGATTAACCATACACGAAGCCTATGAACTCCTTACAAGGGGAGAGATCACTTCTGTTGAGCTTACCTCTTCGGTTTTTGATCGCATAGGACAGGTTGATAATAGGACCGGAGCCTATATAACGTTGGTCAAGGACCAGGCCATGGCTGAAGCTGAAGCAGCAGACGATGTGATCAGGCAGGGTAAAGGTGGGCCGCTCACAGGGGTGCCTATAGCCATCAAAGACGTTCTCTGCACAGAAGGGATTAGAACTACCTGTGGATCCAAGATATTGGAAAACTTTATCCCACCGTACAGCAGCACGGTCGTAAACAAACTCAAGAATGCCCACGCGGTCATTGTCGGGAAAACCAATATGGATGAATTCGCGATGGGTTCCTCCACCGAACATTCAGCCTTGAAGGTAACCCGGAACCCGTGGGATTTGACACGTATTCCGGGAGGCTCCAGCGGGGGCTCCGCAGCAGCCGTAGCTGCTGATGAATGCATTGGGGCGATAGGCACCGACACAGGAGGCTCCATACGACAGCCAGCTTCTCATTGTGGCGTAGTGGGCCTAAAACCCACCTATGGCGGCGTGTCGCGTTTTGGCCTTGTCGCCTTTGCCTCCTCCCTTGACCAGATAGGCCCCATCGCCAAAGACGTGACCGATTGTGCGATCCTTATGAATGAAATATGTGGCTATGATCCAAATGACTCAACATCCGTGCCACGGGATGTGCCGGACTATACCATGGCATTGCAAGCAGGCATTAAGGGGGTTGTGGTTGGCATACCCAAAGAGTATTTTGCCGGAGGTCTGGATGACGATGTTGCGCAAGCTGTTAATGCTGCGATTAAGGTGATTGAGGGCCTTGGGGCAACCTGCAAGTCTGTCTCGCTTCCCCATACACAATATGCCGTGGCAGTATATTATTTGATCGCTCCTGCCGAGGCGAGCTCAAATCTTGCCCGGTACGATGGTGTGAGATACGGTTTTCGGGACAAGGAAGCCGAAGAGTTGATCCAAATGTACAGTGATACCCGGACAAAAGGATTTGGCTCTGAAGTTCAGCGAAGGATTATCATCGGCACTTATGCCCTGTCGGCAGGATATTATGATGCTTACTACGGGAAGGCCTCCCAGGTTAGAACCCTGATTGTGCAGGACTTCAATCATGCCTTTCAAGCCTGTGATGTATTGCTTGCGCCTGTGGCCCCCACACCCGCCTTTAGGCTTGGAGAGAAATTGGACGATCCCCTTGCCATGTATCTGTCAGACATCTTTACCCTGCCTGCCAGCTTGGCTGGAATAGCCGGAATCTCAGTGCCGTGCGGATTCAGCAAGGATGGGCTTCCGATTGGCTTACAGATCTTGAGCAAGCATTTTGATGAGGAAAAGCTCATCAGAGTGGCATACAATTTTGAACAGGCAACTGATTTTCATACCAATAAACCCAACCTATGATCTGACACTAGTCATTGGTTCCGTGCATTGTAGACACACAAGTCAAACTACAGAAAGGCAGGATAATATGAGCATTCAACCCGAAGGGGAAGACTTAAGAAAAGCAACAAGGTGGATATCAGATGAGCGGCTCAATAACCCGAAGGCAAGTCTGAGCGATTTGATCGAGCAGGCAGGTGTCAAATTTGATTTATCACCGCAGGATGCCGAATTTCTTACGCACTTTTATTCCAATAAGGACAAAGGGTAACCGTTCAGGAAGCCCTTATTATCTCTCGTAGAGGAAACAGCTTACGAGTGTCTGAGGACCGTCCTGACGGACCTAAGGGCTCGCGCAAGAATAACTTGGCAGAATTGGCGCTCAGATTTGGGTTAGATTTGGTCGACCCGATTGAGCAAAACCGCAGGAATAGCAGGCTATTTCGAGGATTTTGCGAATGAGTATCGGCCAAAGGTAGCCTGTAGCTGGGAGGCCAAAATGGTAAGGGGTTTTTGCGCGAGCCCTAAGGACCGCTTCGCTTAAGGATCGGCCCCCCCGGGCCTTAAGGTTGGAAGCAGAACATTTTTTAGCTTTTGCCTTAAGTGAAACGTTCCTCAAGCGAGGTGGTCCTCCAACATTTATGAGTGGCAAGAGAACACTAAACCCGTAATTAGATGTACTATTATGCCAGATATAAGAATCCTTCCTGAACTCCTGTCCAACAAGATCGCGGCCGGTGAAGTGGTAGAGCGTCCAGCCTCGGTTGTCAAAGAACTCATTGAGAATGCCGTTGATGCCGAAAGCACCAGGGTGGTCTTGGAAATCAACAAAGGCGGGCGTGCCCTCATTCGAGTCTCTGACAATGGCGTCGGCATGGATCGTGACAATGCGATCCTGTCCATAGAACGCTATGCTACCAGCAAGATCTCCAGTGAAAAAGATCTTTTTTCCATAGCCACTCTCGGATTTAGGGGAGAGGCCCTTCCGAGCATTGCATCTGTTTCAGAAATGGAGATTGTGACCAGGGCAGCGGCATCTGAAGTGGGCACCCGAATCATTGTTGCAGGCGGAAAAATAAAGGAAGTCTCTGAGATTGGGGCTCCCAAGGGAACAATGATTTCGGCGAATCGTTTGTTTTTCAACACGCCAGCCAGGCGAAAGTACCTTAAGACAGAGCAGACCGAAATGGGCCACATTAGCGACACGGTTACACGCATGGCCCTTGCTTGGCCTGGAATCCACTTTAAGTTCTTACACAATGGAAGGGTCCTTGCGAACTGGAGCCCGACCGCAAATCTCCTTCACCGAATAGTAGATGTTCTAGGGAGAGACTTGGAAGACCGTTTGTATGAAGTGGACTATAAGACCAGCAACGTCCGGGTCCACGGGTTTGTGGCCTCCCCGGATACCTCTCGAACCACCTCACGAGGTTTATACGTTTATGTTAATGGCAGATTTGTCCGGGACAAGGTGCTCTACCATGCCGTCACGGAAGCCTATGCAGGGCACCTGATGAAAGGGAAGTACCCCTTGGTGGTGCTGATTGTAAACCTCGCTCCTGATCAGGTAGATGTGAATGTCCATCCCACTAAAAACTCGGTTCGGTTTGAAGCCCCGAAGCAGGTCCATGACGTAGTTGTAAGGGCTGTATCAGAAAGCCTGCAAAAATTCGATCGTCCCGGATGGGGGCAAACCATCACGGCAAAACAAACTCAACAACCGATTCCATATATACTCTCTCCGCCTAGCGGAGGAGTAAGCGAGCCCAAATCCGAACTCACGCCTCGGACATACACCCGAGCACCTGAGGCCACTCCAACACTGTGGCCCGAAAAATCCTTTTCCTCCCTCAGGATCATCGGACAGCTCCATAATACATACATCGTTTGCGAGTCTGATGACGGCCTTGTATTGATCGATCAGCATGCCGCCCATGAGCGCTTCGTTTTCGAGACCCTAAAAACTTCCTACAACCGTTCGGCTATTGCCACTCAGGGTCTATTGGTCCCTGAGACCCTCGAGTTAAATCATCGGGAAGGGGGCATTCTGGAAACGCTTATAGAAAATCTGAGGGGTATGGGCCTGGAAATAGAACCCTTTGGAGGCAATACTTACCTGATAAAATCGGTGCCGGCATTGCTTGCCGGCAGGCCTCTTAAGCCGCTTGTCATGGAAATTGTAGAAAAGGCGGCTGAAATCGGTCTTGCCACCGGTCTGCATCAAGGCGTAGAGGAATGCTTAACCATCATGGCCTGCCACGGTGCAATAAGGGCAAATCAAAGGCTTGCAGACGAACAGATGAAGGCTTTACTGGAACAACTCGACACCCTTGATAATGCCTCCCATTGTCCCCACGGCCGTCCTACTTATATTCACCGAACCATACGACAGGTCGAAAAGGATTTTAAGCGGATCGTTTGAAAACCTTAGCACACTGGAGCCTACGGATAGCGTCTTTCCCCATTCGCATCAGTCGGGCAACTCAGTGCGGTAATAGATCCACCAGCCCGTCGCTCCAATTTCGACGCGTTCGATGCGGAAAATATTTTGTACGTCATGAGGAGCGACGCCAAGCATGTACGATAGGTGCCTGTTTTTTTCCTCAGTCGTCATATTCGGTGTAGGATCTTCAATGAAGGTTTTTTTCTCCTCCAGCGACATTCCTGGCCTCCTTATTTAAAAGGCAATGAGGTTTTGTCCGTCCCTTTTAAGACTGACGCTTAATTTTGCACATAGATTGCCATTTAGTGACTTATCCGATGACAAGATTGTATAAAGATAACACACCAAATTCCATTTAGGAAACAAAAAGAGCCTGTAAAAAGGAGCTTGTCCTTACGGCTTGAAAAAATGCATTTTGTACTTGGGATTTTCGGTTTATCCGGGTTAGGTTTGCTATTGGAATTTGGGGAATCCATCAGGAAGTTTCAATCCGCCTGAACCATCTTTCTCTATGCCCTAGAGCAGATAACCGCCCAGATTAAGGCGTCTGGTGAGTTCGCTGCCTATGGCGTCAAGTCCGCCTAAGTCGGCCTTAAGGTCGCTTAACGGTCCGTTCACTTTTTCGGAAATCTTCGCCTTTAGTTCTTTTTCCAGGCGTGCTGCCTGTGTCTTGACCTGTTTGCCCACAGCATTTTTTAGCACACGATCCAGGTCAGAACTCAGTCGCATATCGTAGTCCTTGAGCGTGCCGGAAATATCCGCTTTGACATTGAACTGTTTCACGTCAGAAAGTGATGAGGCCATGGCTTTTGCCAAGGGGCCGGCATCTTTTTTTACCCCGGTTGAAATCCGAACGGATTTGAGACCGGCAAGTAGGTTTGCCTTGATTGCCTGGCCCGACAAAACCACGTCCGCCTTGAAGTCTGTACTGGCCTTCTTTAACGAAATAGGCAATTGCGGGCTGTCAGACAAGCTCATATCCGCTACCTGATATCCACTGATATCGAGATTCGCAGTGTCCTTTGGACTGGACGGATTCACATGGTTCAGCACGCCGTTCAGCTTCACAGCCTGGAGCCCTTTCAGGTTTTCTCCCGAAAAATTGTAAGTGAGCGGGAGGCCCAGGACATCCTGGTCAGGGGTAATATTTCTTATCTGGCCCTTAATGGAGCCTGCCGGGAATTCCATGGAGACACTGGCGGTCCGAATCAACAAATCGGGCAGTGGTTCATGCTCCTCGAAACGGACATCGGCCCCCTTTCCCCGGACCGGTTTGACCACCTCACCACCCTTTTTGCTTTCTTTAGTGCGTTCCAGAACCGGCCTCAGCCTTTCGTACCAATCAAGGGCCGTGTCTACCCACTTGCCGATTTTCTCGCCAAACACAAGTCGGCTGATGTTTGTCAGGCCTTCAGGGGACAGAGTATACTTTTCCTTAAGGCGGTTCACATCTGCCAGTGGGGCCTTGGCCACTTCGTTGGTTCGTTTTCGGAACGAAGCCAAATTCTCCTCCAGTTCATT
>JAUWMM010000044.1 GCA_030613145.1 Desulfobacterales bacterium
GTCGAGGCAGCCGTTACAACGATATTGAAGAGCAATCGTTTTTTGATTACTATAGATCTGAAGCTGGGCAGCCAAGCTGCAACTGTCCATACCTGCGATCTTTCCACTGATTATGTCAGAATCAATGCCGATTACCGGTCATAGGTAATGTGAGGGGCCAAACAAAGGAGCAATTTATGGGACATGGCAAGGCGCTTAATGTAGCCATTGTGGGTGGCGGTCCAGGGTGCAAGGCTATAATGGATATGATTTTTGCCGAAAGGCTCGGCCAGCTTCGGATGAAGCTAAGCGGGGTGGCCTGTACCAATCCCAAAGCCGTGGGATATCTCTACGCCCAGGAAAAGGGAATTTTTACAACAAGAGACTACCACGATCTGTACGAACTCGAAGATCTCAACATAATTATCGAAGTGACAGGTTGTAAAGAGATAGCCGATGAGATTTCCCAAACTAAACCCAACCACGTCCGGATGATAGGCGATGTCGCTGCCCGTCTATTCTGGGATATCTTTCAAGTTGAAGAAAAAAGGATTGCCGAACGAAAGCGTTCAGAGGAGGCAATCAGGGTTGCCTATGCGGAACTCAATCAAATATTCGAGACCTCAGCAGATGGGATGCGTGTGATTGATAAAGACTTCAACGTCATTCGGGTTAACGGGGCTTTTTCAGCCCTGTGCGGCATAAGCAGGGATCAAATACTCGGCAAAAAGTGTTATGAAGTTTTTGGCGGCCCCCGGTGTCATGCGTCCACTTGTCCGCTGACTCAAATCCTCAGCGGGGAAGAACGGATCGAAAGTGATTCAGAAAAAAAACGTAAAGACGGCACCACAGTCTCTTGTATTGTGACGGCAACTGCTTTTAGGGGGCCCGGTGGAAAACTTATTGGCATTGTTGAAGATTTTAAGGACATCACTGACCGAAAACATGCAGAGGATGCGTTGCGGGAGAGCGAAGTAAGGTTCCGGACCCAGTTTGATTTATCTCCTCAAGCTATAGCCTTCACCGAGGTGAGCACCGGCAGGTTGATTGACGTCAATCAAAAGTTTTGTGAAATGACAAAATATACCAAAGAAGAGGTCCTTGGACGGACTACCACGGAATGCATGTTTTACTCCAAGAAGGTTAGGGATGAATTCTTAAAGGAATTGGAGGGATCGGGGGAGATTCGTGGATTGGAAATGGATTTCAGGGCCAAGGACGGCTCGATTCTTAACACGCTCATGTTTGCCAAACTCGTGCAGATCGCAGGCGAAACATCGATCCTTTCTATATTTGTCGACCTGACGGACCGTAAGCGTCTCGAGGTCAAGCTCCAACAAGCCCAGAAGTTGGAGGCCATTGGGACCTTAGCTGGCGGCATTGCCCATGACTTTAACAACCTGCTCATGGGTATCCAGGGAATTGTCTCTTTGATGGTTATGGATATCGATTCCAAGCACCCGCATTATGAACGATTACAGAAAATTGAAAAACAGATTAAAAGCGGGGCCAAACTAACTTCACACCTCCTTGGATACGCAAGGAAGGGCAAGTATGAAGTCAAGCCTGTTGACTTGAATCAATTATTGAAAGAGACCTCTGAGACTTTTGGCAGAACCAGAAAGGAGATAATAATTCACCGAGAGCTTCCCGAGGACTTGTTTGCGATAGAGGCAGATCCTGGGCAGATAGAGCAGGTGCTTTTGAATCTGTTTGTAAATGCCGCAGATGCCATGCCTGGTGGTGGGGATCTTAACCTGATAACCATGAATGTCACCCACAAGGATATGAAGGGCAAGCTCTATCATCCAAAACCCGGCAACTATGTCCTGATAACGGTTGCCGACACGGGCATAGGTATGGACAAAGAAACGATGGAGCGCATATTTGATCCCTTCTTTACGACCAAGGAGATGGGCCGAGGCACTGGTCTTGGCCTGGCTTCTGCCTACGGTATCATAAAGGGTCATGGGGGATATGTTGATGTTGACTCCAAAAAAGGACAAGGATCGACCTTCAGCATCTATTTGCCTGCATCAGAAAGAAGGGCCCAGGAGGCCGTCAAAACCGTTGAGCGTTTAACTAAGGGAACCGGAACGGTTCTCCTAGTAGACGATGAAGAGGTTATCATAGAAGTGGGTAAGGAATTGTTGGAAACCATGGGCTACCGGGTACTTATAGCCAAGGACGGAGAAGAGGCCATCGCAATCTATAAAAAACATTTGGATGATATAGACATTGTAGTCTTGGACATGGTTATGCCCAATATGGGTGGCGGTAAGGCCTATGACCGGATGAAGGAGATCAACCCCGAAATCAAAGTCTTGCTTTCGAGCGGTTTCAGTATTAATGGAGAAGCCAGTGAGATATTGGCGCGAGGCTGTAACGGTTTTATTCAGAAACCATTTACCATGAAAGAGCTGTCTGGGAGAGTAAGTAAGATTCTGGAAAAGTAATAGGTCTTACTCCCAAGCTTTCAATGTGTTGCCATTCATAGCTGTGGCACCTCAGGCTTTACGCCGAGGTGGAGATGAGTGATTCCCAGGGTCAGGGAATATTTCTCCACTTGCGTAAGTCCAGCTTTCTCCATCAATGTGGCCAGGGCGTCGGGGGTAGGAAAATTCATGATCGAGTCCCCTAAATAATGATAGGCTTCGGGATTCGAGGAAAAGGCCCCTGCTAAGCAGGGCAATATTCTATTCAGATAAACATCATAAAGTTTTCGGAAGGATCCGTTGCGTGGACTGGTCATCTCCAGCACCATCACCTGCCCGCCGGGTACGACGACCCGGGCCATCTCTTTGATCGCCCCGACCTTATTCGGGATATTCCGGATGCCAAAGGCAATTGCGGCCACATCAAAACAACCATCAGAAAAGGGCAAGTATAAGGCATCGCCACGTAGCATCTGTATCCTGTTTGACAGATGCTTCATCCGGATCTTTACCCGACCTAAATTGATCATTTCCTGCACAAAATCCAGCCCTGTTATACGGGTGCGCGAATATCTGCGGGCAACACCGACAGCCAGGTCTGCCGTGCCCGTGGCCACATCCAGCATCCGGTAAGTATTAAAGAAACGCATTTTCTCCACCGAAAAACTACGCCAGACTATATCCCGTCGCAAACTCAGAAAATGGTTCAAGAAATCGTATTTCCCGGTAATGGTCGCAAAAATTTCTTTCACCATCTCGATACGCTCGGTATCTGTGACTTCTGTGACCCGAGGGTATTTTTTCCCTATGGGTTTTTCCATAATATTTCTAGCATAGCCCAATCTCGCCGTTGAGATCAAGTTCGGGCCTATACCTTAGCTTCTTCTTCCGGCGAATTTTCAGGTTCCTTCCGGATCAGATCCACCGTCTTGACACCGTAGCGATCCGCCTCAATGACGTGAACTGTCAAGGCCCCGTCAGTGAAGGTTTCCCCCTTCCGAGGAATCCGGCCAAGACGATGAAGGATATATCCCCCCACCGTCTCGAATCCTACCTTGTGAATTGTAAGTCCGGTCTCATCATTGAAGTCGTCGATATCGGTTATAGCGCTTACTCGAAACCGCCCTGGACCTTTCTTCTGGATCTCTGGTGTGGCATCCTCGTGCTCGTCAGATAGCTCACCGAAAATCTCCTCGATGATATCCTCAAGCGTCACAATCCCTATGCAAGCCCCGAACTCATTTACTACCACAGCCAGGCTCTCACGTGCCCGTTGCATCTCCAGGAAGAGCTCATCGATACCCTTGGTGTCTGGGACCAGACGAGTCGGCCGCATGTAAGGTCGAATGAAAGTCTTTCTGTGCTTGTCGTACACCACATCGAACACATTCACCAGCCCCACGATTTGATCGACCCGTTCCCTATAGACCGGAATGCGTGTATGCCCCAACTCACGCACAAGTGCAATCAACTCCTGAGTCTGAGCTGTCTCCATAAGAAGTGCAACTTCTGAGATGGGGACCATAACCTCGCGAGCAATCGTGGTGGCATAGTCAAGTGTTGACTCCAGCATCTCCTGCTCGTGCCGCCTGAGTCCGCCGTTCTCAACCGATTCCTCTAGGATAAGCTTAATCTCCTCACGGGTCGTGTAGAGGCTCCTGGGACGGCTCCGAAAAAGGCGAAAGACAAGGTTGGTCAAGATCTGGACGGGAAAGGTGATTGGCGCCAGTATCCACGACAGAATCCTCCATACCGCTCCAGACTTGACCAGCATTCCGTCTGCATGGTGTCGGAAATAGGCTTTTGGAACGATCTCGCTGATCACAAGCAAGACAGATGTCATGACTACTGTGGCCACGATGGGTGCCAGCGAGCCGATCCAGCGCTGGAAACTAACTGTGGCAATGGCGCCACCTGCGATGTTAAATATATTTGTCACGATAAGCGTGGCCGTCAGGATCCGCTCCCTTTTGTTGAGGATTTCGATGGCAAGCCTTGCCCTCCGCACACCTTCGGTGGCCATATGCTGGAGGCGTATACGACTCGCCGACACAAGAGCGGTTTCTGAGCCAGAGCCAAAGCCAGATCCTAAAATGCAGAAAAGGAGCATGACGAGCTCAAGCGTCATTCGTCGCCACCTCCTCATCAAGCCGTTTCACCCGACAACTCACGATTCGTCTCCGCTTGGATTCGGCGATGGTAAAACGCGCACCATTTCGCTCAATGGTCTGTCCCGGCGCAGGAATCTCTCCGAACTGGTCACAGAGATATCCGTTCAACGTCACGGAGTCTGCCTCGGGGAGATTCAGGCCGCACGCCTCATTAACCTCTTCGATGGAGGCGTGGCAGAGCACGAGCCACTCATCCGGGCCAACGGACCGGATGAGTTCCTCCGCCTTCTCGTACTCGTCATAGATTTCGCCGACGATTTCCTCAACAAGATCCTCCATGGTCACAATCCCGGAGGTGTCGCCATACTCGTTCACGATCACTGCCATATTAAGAAGATTCTTTTGCATGTAACGAAAAACCCGGTGAAGCCTCGCACCTTCCGGAAAGATGGCAACCGGTTTGAGGAGTTCGCGGATTTCGCGGTCGGGATTGAGGAAAAATTCCTTGGTGCTCACGAAGCCGACAATATGATCAACGCCCTCCTCATAGATCGGTATCCGCGAATGGCGGGCTTCAATCATCACCTGCTCCAACCCCTCACGGGTGGTGCTCAAAGGAGCAGCCGCAACATCCACGCGGGGCGTCATGATCTCCTCTGCCGTTGTTTCCGAAAAGCGCATGATGTTGTGTGCAATCCGCCTCTCTTCCGCCGTGATCGTCTCTTTCCGGCCGGCTTCCTCGAACAGCACCTCCAGTTCCGAAGGACTCAGGCCGCCGCCTGCCTCCTCAGGGACTTTGAAAACCCGTAATATCCCATGGGCTGAACGGTCAAATATCCGTACCACCGGGCCGGAGAGCTTCGCGAACAAGTGGAGCGGCTTAATTGCAACACGCGACAAAGGCATTGCCTGATTTACTGCGATTGTCTTGGGAATAATCTCGCCAACAAAAAGCACCAAAAGAAAGTCCACGACAATGGCTGCCGTAAGGCTGTGAGTCTTGAGGAACCTTTGGAACAGTAGTATTGCTGTTACCGATGTGGCCACATTGATGAGCGTGTTTCCAAAGAGGATCGTTGAAAGCAACTCACGAGGTCGCTGCAACGCCCTTACAATGAGTTGCGAGCGGGCCGATTTGTCCTCTTTGAGACGACGGCGTTCAATGCGGTTCAAGGAAAAGAGTGCTGTCTCCGTTGCGGAGAAGCAACCTGAACAGAGGAGTAGAAAAATCAAGAGCGCTAGCAGAAGTATCTCACTTGACGAGGGGTCGCCCAACAAAACCTCCTATTCCTGGGGAGTAACATGAACCGTCCCTATTTATTTCCCATAGCCTCAACAAGCTTTTTTAGATCCTCAGTGCGATCCTTGTGAGTAATAAGGGTTTTCGAGCCGGCCCGCACGATCACGAGGTCTTTGACCCCTATCAGAACCATAGTTTCCTTGGAGTCTTCGCAAAAGACCACATTATCAGTTGCATCTAACGGCATAGCCTTTCCTCTATAGTAATTTCCGGCTTCATCCTCGGGTAGGTAGCTTTTCAGTGCCAGCCAGCCGCCCACATCGCTCCAGGAAAAACCGGATGCCACACAACAAATGTTTCGTGCCTTCTCCATCACGCCAAAGTCGATTGACACAGCTTGAAGCGACTCGAATGCCGCCTGCAGGGCATGATCCCACTGGGGCGTTTGATTAAGGGCAGCCGCACGTGAAAGGGCTCTGGCATGGTTTGGAAGGTGGATCTCGATCTCTTTCAATATAGCATCGGCGGTCCACACAAACATGCCGGAGTTCCAGTAAAATCTGCCCGACTCAACATACCGGCGGGCCGTTTCAAGGGCCGGCTTTTCCTTGAAGCGCAGGAGCTGAAAGTGTTCAATGCCGTCATCAACAGCAATTTGCATGCCACGTTCCAGGTACCCGTAACCTGTAGCCGGGTAGGTCGGCTTAATGCCGAAGGTGTAGAGGGCATTATCCTCAGCTGCCCTGCGCCCCGCTGAAAGCAGGGTCTTCTGGAATAGAGCAATAGGTTCGATCATGTGATCAGCAGTCAGAGTTGCTATGACCGGGTTGCCAAAGCGTACGCGACAGAGCACCGCAGCAAGACTTACGGCAGCAGCAGTATCACGCCTTATGGGCTCTCCGATAATGTTATTGGTCGGGAGATCTGGAAGCTGCTCCTTGACCATGGAGACAAAAGCCGCATTGGTCAGAACCAGTATGCGTTCGGGAGGCACCAGATTCGAAACGCGATCAAAGCTCTTTTGCAACAGGGTCCGATCACCAAAGAGGTCAAGAAACTGCTTGGGCATCTCCTTTGTGCTCAATGGCCAGAACCGTGTTCCTCCCCCTCCCCCCATGATAACCACGACCAGGTCCAAGTTATGTTCGCTCATGTTTAATTTTCCTGTGTAACCAATAACGGGGCCTCTTCTATCTCTCACAGGTTAGAAGAGCGAAGCACTCCTCCAACCTCTAACACTAATTAGTGCCCATCCACGAATCAAAAAAACTCAAAGGGCACAAGCGTAAGTTTCCAATTTAGAAATGAGCAATTTTCCGCAAGGTCAAGGAAAACAAGGGGTTGCGCGGAGGCGTACCGAGGTACGTCGCACAAGCAACCCAGCAGTTTGACGCCGAGATTGCGGAAAAGGGCCATTTATGGATGGAAACTAATTATATTCGCCCAAAATCATCCTCTAACCGTTCAATATCATCTTCTCCAAAATAATCACCGGTCTGCACCTCAATGAATGCCATATCCTCCGTTCCGGGGTTCATGACGCGGTGGACGGCCCCGCGGGGAATATCAACCGCTTCACCGGCATTAAGGTGTAGTTCTTGTTCATCCCTTGTCACAATTGCTTCTCCGTTCAGAACATACCAGTGTTCTGCCCTGCGCTTGTGTCGCTGGAGGCTTAAGCGTTTACCAGGGTAAACAACGATTCGCTTCACCTTGTGGTCCGGTTCGTCGGCATAGACCTGGTAGTAGCCCCAAGGACGATGGTCTTCTTCCCTGTCAGTAATCATAGTAAGCCCCCTCTTGAATGCTCTGGCGCCAGCACTAAGGCAAAGCGACGTTAGTTCGACAATAACGAAACTATACGGCTTACGCAATCAATTACATAATCCCGCCCCTTCTCCCCGTTTTCCAAGGGACTTAGCCACTCCTCAGGAATCTGGCTGTATCCGTAATAGGCACCGGCGATAGCACCTGCCATGGCACCAATAGTATCGGTATCTCCGCCCAGGTTAACCGCCAGGACAACTGCTTCCTGGAAGCTATCAGTCAATACAAAGGCCCCAATGGCGGCTGGTACGGACTCGATGGCCCGCAGATTTAGGCTATAGCGGCCAGCAACAGCTTCAATCACCTCAAGCATGGAACCTCGGGGGATCGATTTAATTCTGTCAAGAGCCTGGGAGAATCTCTTGTCTATGGCCGTCGTATGGGCTGTGATGCTGTCCAAAAACTTCTCCGGTTTAACCGGCTCACCTGACAGGCTGTATTGAAAAGCCAGCCCCACTGCAGTGGCCTGCGCCACAGCACCGGCGAGCCCCTCGGGGTGGATGTGCGTAATTCTGGCACTTAAAATGGCATTTGCTTTGATCGCTTCCAGATCGGCGTAGTAAAAACAACCAATGGGGGCAATTCTCATGGCCCCACCATTGCCGAAACTGTCTGTGCCCACCTGGTCCCAAGGGATCCCCAGCCCGATCCTTTCCATAACGCCAAAAATGCGTCTGCCGTAGCCACGGGTGGGATCAAAGTTGTGCTCAAATCTTCTTGCACAGACCGCCGGATCAAACCCTCCCTTCTCTGCCAGCGTTTCCAAAATCCCTATCATCATCTGCGTATCATCCGTGTAGCGACCTTTGCCCCGGATTATGGTATCAAGGAGCCCGAACCGACTGTAAATCGCCCTGTGAGGCCAACCTTCCACAGGCTCACCCAAGGCGTCCCCCACAAAGGTTCCGAGGGTCGATCCCAAGAATCTGTCCAGCAATTGATTCTTATCAGAATCTCCCATTGCTTCTCCTAACTCGGACAAGCCGAAACCAAAAAAATTTATCACGAAAACACGAAAGTACGAAAACACAAAAAGAAGCAATTTCAGATACTAAAACCAAATGTCGAGTCAAATCCCAATGACAAATTGCCAAAGTTTCTCACATTGAATTTTCGGCACATTGCATATATTTGTGCTTTGGTCTTTTTCGTTCTTTTTCTCTTTCGTGCTTTCGAACTTTCGTGTTTTCGTGATTGCTTTTTCATGTGTTTGCTCTTGAGTCATGGAATTATCTCCTTGACAGCGTCGAGGACCATGTCTACCGACACCCCACTAAGGCATTGAGGGTCTTTACAATTGACTGCATCCTTTTCAAAACACGGGGCGCAGTCTGCCGCACCTCTGAAGACCGTTGTTGCAGGACCCACAGGAGACCATCTCTTGGGGCTGGATGGCCCGAAGATGGCCACAGTGGGAATCCCCATAAAGGCGGCAAGGTGGGTCACCCCCGAGTCATTGCCAACAAAACACCTCGCCTGACGAACCAAGGCAATCAAACAAGAAAGATCGCAAACCTCATGTGCCCGAAAGTCCCCTTTGATCCCTGCTTTGATAAAAGGTGCCAAGTCTGATTCTGCCGGCCCTACCACAAAGACCACTTCTCCGAGATTCATCCCCTTAATGATTGAAGCCACTTGAACAAAATTTTTAACAGGCCATCGTTTTCTTGGACTCCCAGCGCCGGGGTGGATGATGATCGAGTTCTTTACTC
>JAUWMM010000049.1 GCA_030613145.1 Desulfobacterales bacterium
ACAGTCCACATGAGCATAATGACGAATCGCAGTCTCATACTCTACATGGGCGGTCGCAATAGTGATCCCACGCTCCTTCTCCTCGGGTGCCTTGTCTATCTGATCAAACGGAATGTAATCCGACATCCCCTTCTTCGATAAATGCTTCGTGATCGCCGACGTTAACGTCGTCTTCCCATGATCAATATGGCCTATCGTGCCTTCATTCACATGCGGCTTCACTCGCTCAAATTTCTTCTTCGCCATCTCGCGTCCCTCCCACTCTTGTTCTTAGTTGAGCAATCTGGATCTTACTCTTTTTTCTGGAGCCCACGACCGGGCTTGAACCGGTGAACCTCTTCCTTACCAAGGAAGCGCTCTACCTGCTGAGCTACGTGGGCCTATTAATGAAGCGAACTAGAGTAACTAATCATAAAATTGCGTAGCGATTTTATGAATGGAGCGGGAAACGGGATTCGAACCCGCGACCCTCAGCTTGGAAGGCTGACGCTCTAGCCAACTGAGCTATTCCCGCGTTTAGGCTTAAACTATTAATACCAAACGCTTTTGCAGTATTAAGTCGTCTCAGGTAAAGCGCAAATTGTGGCAAATCATGAGTCTTGGATAATGAAGCCTAGGGTTGCTCTTAGTAAAATCCTTTGGGTTGAGGTTATGGCTCCTCGTCAAAACACAGCAAGGTGAATGCAGGAGGTGCATGTAGTCCATGCGATGACGTCGGAAATTCCTATGCCATCTCCTACACACTACTTACCGGGGCTTGGTGGAGGGGGGAGGATTCGAACCTCCGAAGGCGTCGCCGACAGATTTACAGTCTGTTCCCTTTGGCCGCTCGGGAACCCCTCCATCGAAATCTGCGCTCATATCATTGGAGCCAGCGGAGGGACTCGAACCCCCGGCCGACTGATTACAAATCAGCAGCTCTACCAACTGAGCTACGCTGGCCACTGCAAGGTGCGAAAAAATAAGATCGTCAAAAGGCGTAGACGATCTTCCGTTGCAAAACCGCGTATATGATCTATCAATCCAAAACGTATTTATTTAATATCATACAAATGCAATAGCAACTCCTGTTGAAGAAGGATAGTTAGGATATTAGGCCGTAAAGTATCTTTTATGGCATTATTGCTTCTATTTTCTTGAAAATTCTTTTTATATCTCTGCCATTCTTCTTGCCAAGCCTTCAAAAGTTAAAAACCATGATATTCCCTTTAGCCTCAAGTTTCTTTTTACTGCACAGTTGACGACATTTCCTGATTCTGTTACTTAACTCCACGGCATAGAAAACTCTATTTTTACCTAATAATTTTATGGCCATAGGATAGGCTGTGCCCAAGAAAACGATACTGCTTGCTCGCTCCTTGTTCCTAGTTGGTGCCCATTCATGAATTGTAAAAACTCAATGGGCACAAGCGTAAGTTTCCAATTCAGAAATGAGCAATTTTCCGCCCCGTGCTTCCGCACGGGGCATTCTGGCGAAGGTCAGTAAAATCATTGCTAAAAGAGGTGGCTGATGAACTTTTCACTATCCATGGAACAGAAGATTCTAAGGGACTCGGTACGAGCTTTTGCCGAAAAAGAGATCAGGCCAGTTGCCCAAAAATTGGACGAAACTGAAGCGTTTTCTTATGAATTGACCAAGACCATGGGCGAATTGGGGCTCTTTGGAACATTTGTGTCCGAGCAATACGGCGGTCAAGAGCTTGACTATCTTTCTTATATCATAGCCGTGGAAGAACTATCAAGGATAGATGCCTCCCAGGCCGCCACCGTGGCTGCGGGCAACTCCCTAGGCATCGGCCCAATCTATTATTTTGGCACCGAAGAGCAAAAAAAGAAATATCTCCCAAAGCTTTGCACCGGAAAGCTCATTTGGGCCTTTGGCCTTACAGAGCCGGATGCCGGATCGGATGCTGCAGCCTGCCACACCCATGCGATCCTTGATGGCGATACCTGGATCATCAACGGAAGCAAAATCTTTATCACCAATGCTTCCACAGACATCTCCGGCGGCGTTACCGTAATGGCTGTTACCGGCAAACAAGATGATGGACGTAATGAACTTAGCTGTTTTCTGGTCGAATCCGGCACATCAGGTTATACGGCAAAACCGATGCATGGCAAGATGATGTGGCGAGCCTCAAATACAAGTACCTTGCATTTTGAAGATTGTCGGGTTCCCAAAAAAAATCTTCTAGGAGGACGCGGACAAGGCTTTCATCAAATGTTGGCCCCCCTGGACGGAGGTCGTCTTAGTATTGGCGCTATGGGCTTAGGCGGCGCACAGGGCTGCTACGATATGGCCATGAAGTACGCCAAAGAGCGTGTCCAGTTTGGACGGTCTATATCATCCTTTCAGGCCAATGCTTTCAAGCTGGCTGACATGGCCATGGAAATCGAGAGCGCCCGGCTGCTCCTCTACAGAGCGTGCTGGCTCAGGGACCAAAAAAAGCCCTTCACCAAAGAGGCTGCCATGGCAAAACTTTACTGTTCCGAGGTCATGAGCAGGGTGGCCAATCATGCGATACAGCTTCACGGCGGCTACGGCCTCATGAAAGAATATGATGTGGAACGGTTTTATCGTGACCAGAAACTCTTGGAGATCGGTGAAGGAACCTCGGAAATTCTGCGCATTGTAATCGCCCGGCTGATCGGCGCCTTCTAAAGAAACGGCTGCACAGATAGGTGCTTGCCGTCTGTAGTTATGACAATGGCGCCCTGACGATCGGTACGAAATACCTGACATCCCCGATCCTGATAACGCTTGAGAGTCTTCTGATGGGGAAATCCGAATATATTCTTCCATCCGGATGATATCACACCCATGTCAGGATCGACGCATTTCAGAAACTCGGGGGTGCTTGACCCCCGACTCCCGTGGTGAGGGACCAAGAGTACGTTGCTCTTAAGGGTAGTGCAGGCCAGGGATGTAAGTTCCTTTTCTGCCTCAGCCTCAATGTCTCCGGTCAGGAGAAATGACACTTTGTCAAATAAAACCTTTAAGACAAGGCAGTTGTTGTTTAGAGTGCGCCATGAGTCTTCGGTTTTCCGTTCCAGGAAGTCTTCGGGGGGATAAAGGACCTGGAATCGAACCCCGTTGATCGTTTTCGGTGTTAAAAGTTCTTCTAGTCCGACAATGCGGATATCTTTTTGTGATATAATGTCCAGAAAGTCTTGGTACTGCTTGTTAGGCACATACTCTTGATTCATCCACACTTCCCGCACATTGAAGTGCCTGGCAATAAACAAGAGTCCATTCAAGTGGTCCGAATTTGGATGAGAAAGCACAAGGATTTCCACGGTGGCAATCTTTCTCTTCCACAAAAAAGGCCCCACCACCCAAGCCCCTACATCAAAACGGTTGTCGTAAAACCCTCCGCCATCTACCAGTATACAGGGACCCCCTGGAAGTTCCATGAGGGCGGAACTCCCCTGCCCAACATCAATTACTGTCATCTTCAATTCGCTACGGCCGTACCGCTCGTTGACCCAGTAGCCCACGTCTGCCAAAGCGACTATTGCAAGGCCAATCAGCAGGGGCCTTGCCAGGCGAGTTTGCCTGAAGTTAAAGAGAACCCATGCCAGGGCATAGTAGAGTCCAATCTCGATCAAGGTAGGGGTTACGGTCCTGACGGCAGCAAACGGCCACTTTGAAAAAAAAACGGCCAGACCCAGACACCCTTCGAGGGTTACTGTTGCCCCTTTCATGATCAACAGTGCTACGGTTGGAGCAACAGGCAAAAACAAAACAGCCAGCAGCCCCAGCGGCACGACCAGGAATCCAATCAAAGGCACCATAACGCAATTGGTCAAAATCCCGATGAGTGATGTTTGATTGAAATAATAAAGAGTTATAGGAAGGGTACCCAGGATGGCGGCTGCGGAAACAAAGAGAAAAAGGGCCAGCCTTTTGTATGCTGTGGACGGGCCCCTCCTGAGTTCAACAACAAAGGGAAAGTGCTTCAGCATGTAGAGGATGGCAAATACGGCAGTGAATGAAAGTTGAAAAGAGATTTCAAACAGAGCCGTGGGGCTTATGATCAGGATCACAAGGGCTGCCAAAGCCAGGGTGTTGATGGTGTCTCGTTCCCGTTCGAATAGCAAGGCCATCAAGAAGACCATCACCATGATAACAGCTCTCTGGGTGGCAGGGGACATCCCGGCCAAAAGGCCGTAAAAGAGAACGGGAAACAGACTCAAGAGGGCTGCACCCTTTGCAGGCCACGCAGCCAGGAGAACCCTTTGGGATCGGGCCAGAACAAATCGAAAGCCCAGAAAGGCAAGGGTTGCTACTATACCGATGTGGAGTCCTGAGATGGCCAGCAGATGGGCAGTTCCGATCCGGTTGAAAACATCTCTAATCTCCCGAGAGACCTCGCTTCGATCTCCGATAAGGAGGGCCTTTATGATTCCCCTTACATCCCCTTGGCCCGCATTCCGCACTCCGCATTCCGCACTCCGCATTCCGTTGGCCCGTTGGCCGGTTGAGCCAGTTTCGGGGTCTTTACCCCCACCCAAACCCGCCCCCTTAAAGGGGGAGGGCAGGGTGGGGGTGGTGGCCTTGTCAATCAAGCCGGACACAGCCCGTCTCGAGTGATCTATGGCATGGCCCAGCCGGTAGGTCTTTCCAGGGTGCAGTCTAATGACAAAGCTTTCCCTGGAAACAGATGCAGAGGCATATATTCCTCGAAAGGCCAGATACCGACGGTAGTTAAAACCCCCCAGGTTGTTGAAGTTATGGATTTCTTTGAGCTTTGCAAGACACGCCACCCTGTCCCCTGAGCGCAAACCAGCTACAGGCTCCCGGATTGTCACCCTTACGGCACCGCTCACCTTGTAGAAAACGCCCTTCCTTGCCAAGGATTCCGCTTTCAGGACGAAACGGGTTCGGTCAGGGAATCGTTCTGGATCGCCATCTACTGTACCGATAATGTGCCAGGGTCTACCGTCAACAAAATGGGATACATGGTTTGCCGGAAGTCGTGGAGAGACCCAGCTTTGCAGGCTCCAGTAGCCAAGGGTAAAGAAAAGGAAAATCGGCAGCAGGTAGACCCTTTGCTTCTTGAGGAAAATGAGAAGGAAAATGAGGAAGACAATGGCAACGGCAACAAGCACGCTGGAAAGGCCGGGCAGCCAAAGGCCAACAACAATTCCGGCCATGAGGGCCAACAATAGGGGGATCAGGGGCCTGGCGTAAACCTTTGGTGAGTCACAATCTTTCATGTCCACAAACTCAGGCGGATCGGTTTGGTCAGTTTGTCAGCCAAATTTACGGAACTTCAAGACGTCAAGCTCCTCCACCCAGACCGGCCAACCACGTTGAGTTGGCCCCATAAACACAAGACCCCGCTCTGTTTTTGAGAAACGAGACCTTAGAATCAGTGCACAGCGCCTCTATAATTTGGGTTAGTGGCTCATAGGAGAAGCTCACGGAGCAGTACCGGCTATCTATTGTATTGTCAACGATTTCCGCTGGTGATGGCCTGTTATTGGCCATCAAACAGGACATGAGATAAGTTTAGGCATTGCCCAAGAGACTTAATTGCTCTACATTGTGGTTCATGATCTCACTAACCAGCCTGCTCCACCAGGAAAACCTCAAAGACATTATCCTTCGATGGATGTCTAACAATCTTCTTGAGGAGGATTGCGAAGCGATCAAAAGGATCGTCAACTTTAACGTTCACATCCTTAATCTCTATTTGGACCATTTCTGCAACGATCTGTTCAATTTTCTCTCCGGTGGAAAAACCTGGACTTTCGAGGTCACTTCAAAGGGAGAACTCAAGGACTTTGTCCTTGATGTTGCCCCTTATAACAATGAAAGGCTGGATTATATTAGAACCAGGTACAGAAAATATCCGGAGGATTTTTACAGGTCTTTGCCTTTTCGCGGCAAGATATACTGCTCCGGTAGTAAGGAGCATCCAGTCTACCTCGGTCACTCTAGAATCAAGAGGTTTCGAAGGGTAGCGGAAAAGGCTTCGCGGCGTATGGTTAACATGATATTTGACCAGATCAAAAAGAATGCCGCTGCCCTTGCAACCGAACGAGCCTCCCAACTCGGCATCCCCAAGGAACAACTGATTACTCCTGTCAAGGTGCAGAGAGAAGAATTCGCTCATGCAGAAAGGAGGTTCCTGAAGCAGTTAAAAAAGGGCATGTTCAAGCCGGATGAAGAAATGCTTGACTCAGCGAGGATTCATGATGTTGCAGGGGTTAAAGCCATCATAGAGGATGATAGAATCCCTGTTCTCGAAAAATTCTTCCATGATATGCCAGGCTACAGTGTCGCAGAGAAAGAAAAACACTTCGGCAACTACGACGATGTGAATTACATCATTGGCATTAAGTTGGACAAAAAAGAATTGATCAACAAAGCTCCCAACAGCAGGGTTGTTGACGTCCTCTCAGCTCGGGGGATGGACAGAGACACGGTTGTCGACGACTACAAAACCTTTGTGGAAACCGCTGAAGATCATGTCTATCTTGAGCTTATCACCAGCAACTATCCCGAAATGATCGAATCGGAGTTCGGCCGCTCCATGCATGAAGAGAGAATTCTTGCCCAGAGGGAACAGGCTGGATACAGGTCGTCGATTGCAAGAAATGTCAGGTACATTACAGAGTATCTTTTCCTGTTCGCCATTTCCGAAAAAAAATCCATTCACCAGCTTCCTGTCAGGCTCTGGGAAAAAACCATGCCTGATACCTACGACCACGCCATAAGGCAGCTCTGGGACATCCCCACCATGCAGGTTCTATAGGAAGGAAAGAAGATCTCCCGCGACAACTAAAACGCCGGTCAGCACGGATCTTCTACGCCGGAACCCGCCGCAATTGCCCACCTAATTGAGCCAACTTCTTCTCGATGCACTCATATCCCCGGTCTATGTGATAAACCCGGGAAACCTCTGTGGTCCCACTTGCAGCCAGGCCTGCTAAGATGAGTGAAGCGCTTGCCCTCAGGTCGGTGGCCATAACGGGCGCTCCGGTCAAGCGCCCGTCACCCATAACCACAGCGGCGTTGCCGGACACCGTAATGTCAGCACCCATACGTTGAAGCTCGCTTACGTGAATGAACCGATTTTCAAAAATGGTCTCAGAGATCACACTCAGGCCCTTTGCAAGACACATAAGTACCATGAACTGGGCCTGCATATCAGTCGGAAACCCGGGATAGGGGAGAGTCTTGACATCCACGCTGGAAATAGCTTCCGTGCCTATTATGCGAAGACCGTCTACTTCTTCTTCAACAGTTATGCCTGTCTGTTGCAGTTTGTGTATTACGGCCCGAAGGTGGTTGGGTTCACTGCCTACAATCTTAATATTTCCACAGGTCACTCCTGCGGCAATCATGAAGGTGCCGGTCTCTATACGGTCGGGGATGATGGTATAGGAAGTCGGTTTCAGGGCCTCAACGCCTTCAATTGTAATGACCGGTGTGCCCGCTCCGGCGATTTTACCACCCATACAGTTCAATGCCTCTGCCAAGGCCACGACCTCAGGCTCACGAGCTGCATTTCTCAAGGTAGTGATTCCTTCAGCCAGCACAGCCGCCATCATAAGGTTTTCCGTCCCGGTTACTGTGACAACGTCAAAATAGACCTCAGCTCCCTTCAGCGAGCGAGCCTTCGCCTCGATATAGCCGTGCTCCAGTGAGATCATCGCCCCAAGTTCTTCAAAACCCTTGAGGTGGAGGTTGATGGGGCGGGCCCCGATGGCACACCCTCCCGGTAGAGAGACACGAGCACGTCCGAGCCGGGCCAGCAATGGCCCCAGGACCAGGACCGAGGCGCGCATGGTTCTAACTAGATCATAGGGGGCCTCATAGCTGTTCAGCCCGCCGGCATCTATCTTTACCACACTTCCACTCGTCTCCACTTTGGCCCCAAGGTCGCTAAGCAGACTCTTGATCGTCCTCACATCCCTTAGATCCGGCACATTATCAACGGTATTCAAACCCTCGGTAAGGAGGGTGGAGATCAATATGGGAAGAGCCGCATTCTTCGCCCCGCTGACGGCCACCGTGCCTTCTAAGCGGTGTCCACCTTCAATCACGATTTTTTCCATTACTCAAAGGTCCTTGTAAAATCCCTAATGGTCTTCTCGACTTCATCCAGTTCGGATTCGGGCGAAGGTGGTGGTTGAGTAGTAGCAATTGGCTGGTATAGCGTCTTGAGATAAGCAATGTCGAACAACTGATCAGGTAACTCTGTATTGACTTTGATAGTCTTTAACAAATACATCCTGGCAAGCTGGCCATTCTGAAAAAACAGTATACGTGCAGGGTACCACCTGCCTTTTTCCAATGACATATAGTCCGCATACTCAATTTCTTCCAAAATTGCACCACGGGGACCACCGCCTCTTAGAACGTATCTTATCGGCCTGAAGGTGTTCTTTTCAATCCAAACCTGAGACACTGATTCGTCGGGGTATTTGGCCCCGATAACATAGGCAATTCTGTCCTTATACCTTCCAAGGCTTACCACGCCAAGATCGACATCCTGTTCAGAAAGTCGCTTAAACAGAAGGTCTTTCTGTCGATACAATAAAAGATCTTTGAAATGGTCAAACGGGTTTTCTGTTTCTCCAATAATCTTGCCATTCGTAACTAAGATGGCGCCCTCAGGGCCGACCACCCGTACCTGCTCGCCCTCTGGTGTATTCACTTCACACCTGAACCGGTCCGGATACAGGTAGTAGAGTGTTTCCTCCAATTCCCCCATTCCTCCTTCCAGGGCAGGATCATAGATGACCGTCGTTTGCATTACCACGCAGGTGCGAGCGGAACCAAACCGTTCGATCATAAAGCTCAGGATCTGCTTGGCCGGCAGGACATAAGAATGACTGGCCGCAGCCAGACCCAAGATGATGAAGGCACAAATCAGGGATGACAAACGAGGCTTAAAGGTCTTTGAAAAATCTTCAATTTTGTTCAAGATCAAGAAAGGCGAAGATTTTAACCGAAAGAAAGGTCGGCTGAAAGCTGAAAGCTCAAAGCTCAAAGGCAATAAGTG
>JAUWMM010000007.1 GCA_030613145.1 Desulfobacterales bacterium
GTCGTAGCCATGTGGCTACTATGGCGAAGTCGGCTCATCCCCGTGCTTCCACACGGGGCAGTCTGGCGAAGGTGAGTATATCTGATAAATTCAACAAAGCCGACCAGAGGAACAAGCATAAATGAAAAAATTAAGGGTAGCCTTACTTGCAGGCGGTATTTCCTCTGAGCGTGACGTTTCAATTAAGAGTGGCGACCAGGTGTACGACGCCCTCGACAAGGCCAAGTACGACGTTGTACGCTTTGACCCTGCCACCGACCTCGGGAAACTTGTGGCTGATGCATCCCGTATTGATATGGCATTCATTGTGCTGCACGGGCCCTATGGGGAAGACGGTACCGTCCAGGGTCTTCTCGATCTCCTTCATATTCCATACCAAGGTTCGGGCGTGCTCGGAAGCGCCTTGGCTATGGATAAATGGACCTCTAAACGTCTCTACATTGAGGCAGGGCTCATGGTGCCCCCGTTTGAAGTTTTCGAGCGCGGACAAGCTTATGATTTGAAAGCTTTAGCCGGAAAACCGGGATTTCCGCTAGTAGTTAAGCCGCGGTACGGCGGATCGAGTATCGGTACCAGTATCGTGCAGACCCCAAAGCAGTTACCAGAGGCCCTTGACAGTGCATTTAAATATGGTCCGCACGTGATCCTGGAGACTTACCTGGAAGGAACTGAGATCACAGGAGGGGTTCTCGGCAATGACGATCTCCAGCATCTCCCTATTGTGGAGATTATCCCTGAGTCCAGCTTTGCATTCTTTGACTATGAGGCTAAATATGCGGAAGGAGCCACACGGGAGATCTGTCCGGCCCGTATCAGTGAAACGCTCTCTAGCCGCGCTCAATCCTGCGCTGCTGTTGCGCATGAAGCCCTCTGCTGTCGTGGCTATAGCCGAACCGACATGATCATACGTGATGACAACATTTATGTGTTGGAAACCAATACCATCCCGGGGATGACGCCCGTGAGCCTTTTCCCGTTGGCTGCAAAGACGTCTGGGATTTCTTTTGGCCAGCTCTTGGACAGGCTGATCGAGCTTGCCTTGGAAGACAGAGATGGTTAACTCGTTGAGTCGTTAAGTGGTTGAGTCGTTTTGAATCCCTGGCTTAGACCTGGCCTATGCGCTTAGGAGACTGCCTCAAGCAGTTGTGATAGAGGGGTTTACCATTCAACCATTCGACCGACTATTGAGGTTAGGAGTACTTTCTTTTGATCATCCGGACAAACCGCGAACTAAAAGAGCTCTATGATAAGCTGAAGACAGGCGACTGCTTTATAGGGATGCTAAGCTTTAAGATGGCAAAGCACCGTGTATTGATCGATCTTCTGGAAAGAGGCGTTCTTTTATTCCCCTCTGCACTCTCCCAGACCTTAGGCCATTCCAAGGTGGCCCAGGCCCTTGTCTTTAGGCCATGGATGGTTCCCCATACCCTTGCGATTGCCAGGCGTGTAGACCTTATGCATGCCATCAATACATATAATCACTATGGGATCGGCACAGTAATCACAAAAGAGGACCATCTCCAGTGCGGTTTCGGGGTCCGTCGATGGGAGAATATTGAAGATGTGTATAACCACGCTTCCTTTAATACCAATTCATACCCTTTTGTGTTGCAGCCATTTCTTGAGATGTACACTGACATACGCGTCATTATAGCAGGTGACTATTGTGAAGCTTATACCCGGGAGAATCAGAATAACTTCAGAATGAACCTCACGGCAGGTGGAACCAGCAGGCCGTATGCCCTCACAAAAGCTCAGCTTGCCACGTGCCGCAGCGTGATAGAGCGGGGAAAGTTTCCCTATGCCCATATCGACCTACTGGTCACAGAGGATGGTCATAGTTATCTGTCTGAAATCGCTCTAAACGGAGGCTTGAAAGGGGGACGTATTCGACGCGAAGACCTTAATGCCCTGAAAAAAGAGCTTCTTGAGAAAATGGCCGAGTCTTTGGTGGATTGAATATTGACGGCTTCGTAAAAAGTCGAAAAACACCCCTTTCTGTCATTCCGGACTTCGGCGAGCTCAGTCGAGTCGCGCAAGCCGGAATCCAGTGAAATCAACATGTTCTGGATGCCGGATCAAGTCCGGCATGACGAATCATAACTTTTTACGAAATTATCATTATTAGGAGACTAAAATAGACAATCTTCAATCGAAAATAGTCAATCCAAAGAGCGTCCGGTGGTCGTTCGAGTTGATGGCCATGATTTACGTGGCCGTGATGGTTCTTTTTCTGGTAAATCCGGATTGGCCTATCCTTTTCGTTAACAAGGCTTTCGCTTGCTATGATTGGCCGATGGTGTTTTTCCCCACGGAAAAGTTCTGGTTTTCCATAGCTGTGAGCGTGCCGGGCACCCGGGCTTTTCTGGCCTTTGTAGCAGCACAAAGACCGACTGAGGCCCATCTCTGTGTCAAGGTACTGCTGATCTCTCTGCTGCTCGCAGCAGCCTTATTTGCAAGGCAATTTTTCTTCTATAAGCAAGCTGCCCTTTATGCCCTCGGATTTCTCATCGAATTCATACAAGTGGTCTTTTACATCTTTTTGTGGCGAAAACTCCCAAAACCCGACATAGCCTAATCAGACAATAATCCACCTTTGCCCTAACCCGGATAAACCGGAACAAAAAACTATCACGAAAACACGAAAGTACGAAAACACGAAAGGCTGAATGTTTTTTTATTTCGTGCTTTCGTGATCATCTTTTAAGGTTTTTTGCCATAAACAACACGAATTCCAGAATTAACGGACTAAAGATAGAACAGATCCTCTTTTGCCTGCCTCGTAAAATGCACTAGGCGCTTAGTGCCACAATATCGACAAAAGATTGCCTATCTTATGTAACATGTTGTTTTTGTGTTTGTTACAGATGCTGATTACTGGTCGCTGGATACTGGATAACCGGAATCAAAAATCAAGGACCACACATCCAGTATCAAGTATCAAGCATCCAGTATCAGTACTTTCTAAGGGTGCCAACTTCACTGCCCTGAAGGGGCCATCTCTTCCGAGCGCTGTCTTGGACGAGGCATAGCAACTTCTGGAAGCTTGTTGCATTTTTTCTTCTAATCGTGAGCTTTTCCATCGACTGTTCACAATTATTTTCCAAGGGAGATAGATGGGCAATAGAGATCCTGCAATATGGAGTAAAAGGCTTAAGTTGTATGGTCTTACTGTGATTTTCCCTTGACAAAATCAGGGCTTCGGGTTAAAGGGGCGATACTGAAAAAATCTTGTTTTGGCACAAACCTTTATTCCACTAAGCATTTTAGGATCACCATAGACGGCTGGACAAATGGTAGCAAGGGGAGTGGACTAAGACGTTACCAGTTGTCCTGTAGCAGCATGATACGTGTTGGCTGACTGGAGTCTCAACCTCTACAAACCTAACGATTTGGAGTTTACATGAGCACAACAGAAGAAAAAGAGCAAACTGTAGCCGAAAATGAGCAGGAAAAGGGAGGCGATGAGCAAGCTGCCGAAGTTGCTCCTGTGAAACCAGGAACGTGGCGATTTCTCATACCCATCGCTGCGTTTGCACTAGGGTTCATGTCCCATTTCTCGCTCGGCTGGGTCATCTTGCCACCAATTCTTTATGCTGAAAAACAGCAGCCCATCGATTTTAGTCATAAGCTCCATGTAGACGAAGTGGGTGACTGTGAAGGCTGTCACTATTTCCGTGAAGACGGGAGCTTCTCTGGAATCCCCGAGCTGGAAAACTGCGCCGAGTGCCACGAAGAGGCGATGGGAGAAGACCCTGAAGAAGCCAAACTCATCACAGAATATATTGAGCCGGGCAAGGAGATTCCGTGGTTGATCTATGCCCGCCAACCCCAGTGTGTCTTTTTCTCTCATGCAGCCCACGTCAAGATGGGTGAGATGGATTGCGCCATTTGTCATGGACCCATAGGGGACTCAGATCATGTGAGACCTTACCAGTACAATCGTCTCACTAAGTACAGTCGGGATATCTGGGGCTGGAACATCGCAGGCTTGTCGAAGAACGGCTGGGCCTACCTAAAACAGGCGGATAATTCCGGTGAGATTAAGATAGAACACGCCGCTCGAATGAAGATGGACGACTGTGCAGAGTGCCATATGGAGAAAAGGGGCGTCCATGAGGCCTGCTTCGTGTGTCACAAATAGGCACTTAACCTAAGGGGAAGACTTATGAAATTGGACAGAAGGACTTTTATAGAGCTTGCGGTTGGGTTCTCGGCAGGAGCCGGTGGTGGCTTTATGCTTACTCCCGTAAACTGGAAGTTAATGGATGACATGACCATCTGGTCGCAGGAGCTCTGGCCACGGTACCAGTTGGGAGGGCTGAAAGGTCGCCTTCCTCAACAGGGAAAAGTCACCCACGCAGACTCGGTCTGCAACCTTTGTCCAGGAGGCTGCGGTATAACGGTTAGAAAGGTTGGGGACCGTGCTACCAAGATTGAGGGAAGAGAGGGATATCCGGTCAACGACGGGGGTATCTGTCCCCTTGGAGCTGCCGGCTTACAGCTCCTGTACGGCCCTTGGCGAATCCCGAGCCCCTTGAAAAGAATTGGGAAACGAGGTTCAGGGAATTTTGAGAAAATCTCCTGGGATGAAGCAATCAATAAGGTTGTACAAAAACTGGGGAATCTGCGGCAGAAGGGTCAGTCCCACACGGTAGCATGTATTCTTGGTTCTGATGAGGGTACCGTGCCGAGGTTGTTTGATCGCTTCCTGGCGGCTTACGGATCACCAAACTTTATCCGCACAGCTTCTGCTGAAGACACCTATGAATTGGCTCTGGGCCTCATGCAAGGAACCACGGGTTCAGTGGGCTATGATCTGGAACGTGCAAACTTCATCCTGAGTTTCGGAAGTGGCCTCATAGAGGGATGGGGCTCACCCGTGCGTGTTATCCAGGCTCACAGCACATGGCGATCCGGCGATTTAAAGGATCGGGCCACAGTCGTTCAAATTGAGCCGCGACTCTCAAATACTGCTGCCAAAGCCGACAATTGGTATCCTATTAATCCAGGAACCGAGGCGGCCTTAGCGCTGGGGCTCGCCCATGTAATCATAAAAGAGTCACTATATAATGTTGACTTTATAGGAAAACATACCTTTGGCTTTGAAGATTGGAGTGACTCCAGCGGCAAGACTTACATGGGCTTCAAGCGTCTGGTTCGGACCGAATATACGCCTGAGGCCGTATCCAAGATCACGGGACTACCGGCCAAAAAAATTCTCACACTTGCACGGGCCTTTGCAAAGGCCAAACGCCCCGTGGCGGTCTGGGGTCGCGGCAAGGGAACCGTGTCGGGAAGCCTTTACGAGTGTATGGCCGTTCATGCTCTCAACGCTCTGACAGGCAACATCAACAAGCCGGGCGGTGTCTCGGCACGTCCCCAAGTAGCCACCAGGTCATGGCCTGAAGTTGAACGGGATGCCACTGCCTGGTCCGGTTCTCGAAGACCTCGAATAGATGGGGCAGGCTCGAATCGTTACCCATTGACCAGGTATCTGCCGGACAGATGGTCCCAAGTCATGAATGGAGGCAAGGCCGGCGCGATCCAGGCCCTCCTTGTCCATGGGGCCGATCCATACTACACCACACTTGACTCTGCAGCTGTGGCCAAGGCTTTCGAAGCTATTCCGTTTGTGGTGAGTTTCTCCACCTGTTTGGACGAAACCGCCTATCATGCGGACTTGATTCTGCCTAACCATCATTATCTGGAGCGTTGGGAAGACATACCGACACCCGTGGGTCTGCAAAAGCCCATACTCGGCATGCTAAAGCCGGTGGTATCCCCACAATTTGATACAAGGCACGCGGGAGATGTCCTCATGACCATTGCGAAGTCTATGGGCGGATCCGTTGCAAGCGCCTTCCCGTGGGATGATTACGAAACCCTGTTGAAGGAGACCATGGGAGACAACTGGGGCACCTTGGAAAAAGCAGGCTATATAGTAAATGAGGGGTACAAGCCTTCTGCCTGGTCAAAGGCCTTTGGCACTCCGTCCGGCAAATTTGAGTTCTATATCACGGCCTTTGACCAGGCAGGCGTAAAAATAGGTAAAGATGTGGGTTATCTCCCCCACTATGAGCCGGTTCAACCGGAGGGGAATCCTGCTACTTATCCGCTCATTTTGATCCCTACGGAATTGATGCGTCTGGCAGACGGTGCTGTTGGAAACCCGCCGTTCTGCACAAAGACCCTGGAAGAAACAGAGTTGAAAAAGAACGATCTTTTCGTAGAGGTCAACCCTAAAACCGCAGCCGATTACGGTCTTTCCGAAGGTCATCATGCCATGCTCGAAACAGCCAAGGGGAAGGCCAAGGTGCTCGTGCACCTTTTTGAAGGAATCATGCCGGGAGTAATAGGCATCCCTAAAGGTCTTGGACATGCGGCTTATGACGATTACCTGGCTGGCAAGGGTGTCAGTGCGAACAGCCTCATTGGCGTCGTGGAAGACCCGGTCACCGGCCTGTCCGCCGCTTGGGGCGTTCGAGCCAAACTGACACGCGTCTAATCATTAAGAAGGGGTAACCATGAAAGAGGTACATCACAAAGCAGACGAACATCATGGAGCACACGAGAAGACTTACAAGTACGGTATGGTAGTTGACCTGGACAAATGCACGGGTTGCGGGGCCTGCATGGTGGCCTGTATGGCTGAGAACAACTTGTCCTTCAGGAAAGACAATAGTGACAGGTTGCGTAGTAACCTCTGGATGCGGGTCTACAAGATCTCTAACGGTCGCCCCTTTCCGGACACGGACATCTCTTTTATTCCGAGGCCCTGTCAGCACTGCGAGGGCGAGGGCCACCACCATACCCCGTGCGTATCAGTATGCCCGGCAACAGCAACGGATTACAGTCACGAAACCGGCATTGTGAGTCAGGTCTATACGCGCTGTTTTGGGTGCCGGTACTGTATGGCAGCGTGTCCTTACCATGTGCGCGTTTTTAACTGGTGGGATCCGACGTGGCCGAAAGGCATGGAAAAGTACCTGAATCCTGACGTGTCTGTTCGTATGCGGGGCGTGGTGGAAAAATGTAGTTTTTGCTATCACCGATACCAGCGGGCCAAAAACAAGGCATACGCGGAAGGACGGCGTGAGCTTCATGAAGACGAAT
This sequence comes from Desulfobacterales bacterium, assembly GCA_030613145.1. GTDB lineage: Bacteria > Desulfobacterota > Desulfobacteria > Desulfobacterales. The sequence goes on from JAUWMM010000007.1 coordinate 7,117, forward strand.
ATCAAACAGCCTGCACCCAGGCCTGCCCTGCAGGGGCCATCACGTTCGGGGATTTGAAAAATCCGGAGCATAAGGTCCATAAGTTGAAAAAAAGCCGTTATGCTTTCCGCCTTCTGGAAAAACTCGGCACCAATCCAAAGATCTACTATGTCTCAACAAGGGACTGGGGCCGAAAAGCAGGCGAGGTCTATGCTGGCGAAGAACCAAAGGGTGTAACTCACGTAACTCACGCGTAGTTCTTAATCTTGGAAGGAGTGTCTGTTATGGATTCTGCATCAGCCCCATTTGATTCTGCACTATTCCCAGAAGGTGTCAAACGGTGTAAATTTAAATGGTTTCTCTTCTGGCTCGCCGTCTTGCACGGCCCCTTGATGGTGGGTGTTATCGCCATGCTTATGTGCTGGGGTCTGGCCCTGCATGTGACGTATCTGAACAACAATTACCCGTTCGGGCTCTGGATTGCCGCGGACTTGGGCATTATAGCCTTGGGGGCAGGGGCCTTCTTCACGGGTTTCTTAAGGTATATTGTAAACATAGAGGAGCTTAAGAACATCGTCAATTATGCCGTGGTTATCGGAGTTGTATGTTATGCGGCAGCCCAGGGCATCCTTGGCGTAGACATCGGACAACCCCTCAGGGGTTGGTTTATTTTCTGGCACGCAAACGTCCACTCCATGCTCACAGAGGTGGCCTTCTGTATCACGTGCTACTTCATGGTCCTGTGCATCGAGTATTTCCCCTTGATTTTGGAGAATCGGCAGATCAACAAGTTACGCTTTTTCCACGGTATGGCCCATCATCTTCATGGGGCCATGCCCACGATTGCAGCAGTCGGTGTGTTTCTTTCCTTTTTTCATCAAGGCTCCCTGGGAGGGGTCCCTGGGGTCCTTTACGGTCGACCCTTTGCCTATCGAGAAGGTTTCCTGGTATGGCCGTGGACGTTTTTCCTGTTCATCCTTTCGGCCATTGCGTGCGGTCCATGTTTCACTATCCTGGTCACCTGGATCACAGAAAAATGTGCCGGAAAGCGGCTCGTGAAGAGAAATGTAATAGATATTCTAGCCAAGATTTCAGGCAGGCTCTTGGTACTCTATCTTGTTTTGAAAACCCTCGACACCGTCTACTGGGTCGCCATAGCCGGAAAGGCAGGTGCTCCTCTCAGCAGTTTCTATGCAAATCAGCCTTTTGGCTACTGGGTGTTAATCACTGAACTTGGGATCTTGGGTGTTATCCCGGCGATAATACTTCTGAATGCGAAAGCGCGACAGAATGAGAACATCCTTATTATCGCCTGTATCTTGAACTGCACGGGAATTTTTATGAATCGGTGGATTATGACCGTGCAGGCGCTGGCCGTGCCGGTCATGTCGTTTGATAAGTTCATCAGCTACCGTCCGAACTGGGTAGAATACGCGAGTACATTGATGTTTGTCTGGCTGGGTGCCGTTGTCATAATGCTTTCGTATCGGTATCTGCCGATCTTTCCTCAAGAGAAGGAGTTAAATCCATCATAGGAAAGGACCTTTGCCATGTTTCCATTTGCTTTTGAGTGGGTACCCGAGGCAACCCGCTATGTCTTCATGGGTTCCCTTTACGCAGTCTTGATCTCCCTGATTATCATTTTGCACTATTGTGCCATTCGCGCCTTCCTTGACATGATCTGCAAGAAAGACGATCACAATAGTCATCATTGACTTTTTGGGTTTATCGAGTTTGTTGCGTTGACTGTGTAAACACAACAAATTTAATTAGCGAGGAAAAAGGATATGGATCTTGCTAGACTCATAGGAATCTTGGTCGTTTTTGGTGTACCTGCAATTATTGGTGGAGGCCTTACCTATCACATATTCCATAGCTGGTTTGCCGTGATCTTGTGGGAAGCATTGGTAGTTTTCGGAGCAGCCACCACCGCCTACAAGGCAGCAGGCAAATCTGCGCCAAGTACGCACTAGATAGGCTCGTCACATCCCAACCTCTCATTCTCCCCTTCAAGAACCTCCATGAGCATGGGGGCAAAGAAGCACCTTTGCTCACCTTTCTTGTGTTTACTTACTCGCACCCGAGACGAAAACCCTAACCAAGTAAAGAATCCACTCCCAGAACGTGGCTTTCATTTGCCCCCTAAAGGGGGACTTTGTGCCGTTTCCTTTGACTCCCCCCTTTAAAAAGGGGGGTTTAGGGGGGGGATTTTATTGGCTCCTCCAACTCGTGGGTGCTCCCAGCCTGTTCCCGTCATTCAATCGTTAACTCCAACACAGTCTCTCCTTCACACTTGAACAGACAGAGCCAAGGAACGGGGTCTTCCAGGATGAAATAAAAAGGGCTCATTCCTAATCGGAATGAGCCCTTTGTCATCTAACGGTATGATGATATGTATGTATCGAGACTAGGCCTCTCCTGCCCCCACCTCCACCTTCACTGAGGTAGCCACCTTGTAAAGCAGGCTGATTATCAGGAACCCTGTTGCCCATACTCCCAGTGTGATTAACGCCTCAGGCACAGTAGGCCAATACTCGGTTATTTTTCCCAAAGGGTTGGGTACAAATCCACCCACAACCAAACCAAGTCCCTTATCTATCCAGGTTCCAATTAATACCAACACACAGGCCACTGTTAAGATACCTTCATTCCTGCGTGTGACAGAAGGAACCAGGAGTATAATAGCTGCCGTCATACATGCAAAAGCGAACCACATCAGAGGGATAAGGTGGTTTCCGTGCCCTTCATGGCCGAAGAAGAGATAATGGAAATGATGCATGTGGCCTGGTATCTGACTGTAGAAGACGGTAAAAAGTTCGCACACGAAGAGAAACACATTCAAGATAAGGGCATAAGTGACAATGCTGCCGAGCGTTTGAATTTGCTCCTTGCCGGGATCGAATTTCGTCGTCTTTCTTACGATAACACAAAGAAGGATCAGGAGGGCAGGCCCGGCACAAAATGCTGAAGCGAGAAAACGAGGAGCCATAACGGCAGTAAGCCAGAAACCTCTCCCGGGAAGACCAGCGTAAAGGAATGCTGTAACCGTGTGGATGCTGATCGCCCAGGGGATAGAAAGATATATGAAAGGTTTGATCCAGCCAGGAGGCGGTGAGCCTTTACGCTCTGCAGTCAGCACATTCCACCCGATAAAAACATTAAGAAAAAGATACCCGTTCAGAACTATCATGTCCCAGAAAAGGATTGAATTGGGTGTGGGGTGCAAAATCACATTAATGGCTCGAACCGGATTACCAAGGTCTACCAGAATAAACAACAAACACATGCTCACAGCACCAATAGCCATGAACTCTGCCAATACCGTAATCCGGCCAAAGGCTTTATAGTGATGGATGTAGTATGGCAGCACAACCATAACTCCTGCGGCTGCCACACCAACAAGGTAGGTAAACTGGCCTATATAAAAACCCCACGAAACGTCCCTGCTCATACCTGTGATGCCCAGGCCAACACGAAACTGCCAGAGCCACATAATAAAGCCTACCCCCATGATACCGAGCAAGCATGCTACCAATATCCAGTATTTCCGCTCTCCAATAAATGCCTTCTCAAGCATAGCCCACCTCACACAATATAATAGACATTAGGTTTCGATCCAAGCTCTGGTTTGCGCCGAATGGCGTAATGCGAGCGCAACACTTGCCTCACTTCTGAGTCAGGGTCTTCCAGATCGCCGAATACAAGTGCCGGCTCTCTGCCCTTCTTCTTGCACAGCTCCTGAGCGGCCTCCACGCAGGCTGGAATTTGGCCCTTGGCAAGCCGTTCCGCGCAAAAATTGCACTTTTCCACCACACCTTTCGACCTTGTAGGAAATTCGGGGCTTGGCGGCTCTTTACCTTCAAACTTCCCATCCTCTGCCCGAGGCCAGGGGACTATCCAGTTGAAGCTTCTTGCTCCAAAAGGACACGCCGCCATACAAAACCGGCACCCAATACAGCGGTGCATGTCCATCAGGACGATGCCGTCCTTCCTCTTGAATGTCGCCTTTGTGGGACACACCCTGCAGCAAGGGGCATTGAAACAGTGGTTGCACATGACGAGAAAGGGTAGCTTCTTTAAATTCTCGTCTATGTGTTCATGATACTGGCCAGGCAAAGCATGCTCATAGTGCTCGGCCCAAATCCACTTGATTTCATGCTTTGGATTCTTGATATGAGGAACATTGTGGATTTTGTGGCAGATCTCTCTACATGCCTCTGCAATTTCCTCGTCCAACTGCCTGACATTCACTACCATGGCCCATCTTTTTGCAGTCAGGGCCTCTCTTGACTTAAGCCCTGTCGGCTTGTGGCCCATGTGCAGGAGTATTTCGGAAGGAGTGAAACCGCCCAGCTGTTTGTCCAACCACTCGATTGGGTTCATTGCAAGGGCATTAGCCGCAGGCACGGCCGCTGCCCCTAAAGTGGAAATTCCAGCAATCTTTAAGAATTTTCTTCTATTCACGCCCATCAGTGCATCTCCTCAGGTTTCTCCTTAGGTTCTTCCTTTGGTGGAATATGGCAATCCCAACAGTACGGTACTACTCCCGTATAATCATGACACCTGTCGCAAAACTCGGTCTTTTTCGCATGGCATTCCGCGCTCATGCACGTATTTTGCAAGCTCATGTCATACTTTGTGCCATTGGGGGCAACATAAGACCTCTGAGCAACGCGGACGACTGAATCTCTCCACAGGTCCAAAAGCTGCATATGCTTGGTCTTCATGTATTCTTTAGACTGCACACACTGTTTCTCCTTCTCGGGGAGCTTGACTTCCGGCCTTTTGGGGGCCATCCCATGAGTGTACCAGATCGGAAATGTCAACAGAACGAGACCGATGATAATACCGACGATAATTTTGCCTCCGTCATACATCTTCACTCTCCTCCATTCCTGGTAGGGGTTCACCGCGCAAATCTATAGTCCTTTCTTTTTCTCCCTCCAATATCAACGCATTTGCCACCAGCTCGTGAATGCCGGTGACATCTACTTCTGGGACAAAGTACTCCATTGTATTTGGCAAGACTGCCCGGTCGATGGCACAAACACAGGCAAGCTTGTTCACGCCATATTTCTCGTTCACATATTTCACAGCATTTGCTCTGGGCATGCCTCCGCGCATCCTCAACTCCATGTCTTCGCCCGCGTTCAAGCCGGACCCGCCTCCGCAGCAGTAGGTCTGCTCTCTGATGGTGTTCGGCGGCATCTCATAGAAATTATTACACACGTTCTTGATTACGTACCGCGGCTCCTCAAGAAGCCCCATGGCCCTGGCTGGATTACACGAATCATGGTACGTGACCTTCAGGTGATCATTTCGGCTCGGATCTAGTTTCAGCTTGTTATGCTTTATAAGGTCTGCCGTAAACTCGGTGATGTGAACCATCTTGGTTGATTTTGCGTTCTCAAATTTAGTCCCTGTAATAGGTGAGACCGGCTCCTCCATCTTGCTGCCCTCTGCAAGATCAAGATTCATGGTGCCCATATACTGGTTGACGACCCGCCACATGTGGCCGCATTCTCCGCCAAGGATCCATTTCACTCCCAGCCGCTTGGCTTCAGCATACATCTTGGCGTTGAGCTTCTTCATCATATCATGGGAGGTAAACAGACCGAAGTTTCCACCCTCCGAGGCATATGTACTCCAAGTGTAGTCGAGTCCGAGGGCCTCGAACAGCATGAGATACCCCATAGCGGTGTAAGTACCTGGATCGCCAAAGACGTCACCAGAGGGCGTAATAAACAGGATCTCGGCCCCCTTTCTATTAAAGGTCGGTTCTATCCGGTAGCCAATTATAGTCTCGATCTCATCCAGGAAGAATTCGATCATATCCTTGTACGCATGGGGCTGAATGCCCATGTGATTGCCCGTTCTGTTACAAAAGGCAACAGGCGCTGCGATCCAGTCGATGTTGAGCCCCACGAGATTCGTCAGTTCCCTGCCCATTAAGGTGATCTCAGCCGTGTCAATACCGTAAGGACAAAAAACCGAGCAGCGGCGACATTCCGTACACTGGTATAAATAGTACCACCACTCTTTTAGCACGTCAGTGGTCAGCTCTCTGGCTCCGGCGATAGGCCCTAACACCTTTCCCGCGGTCGTGAAATACTTTCGATATACTGATCGAAAAAGCTCTGCTCTGAGAACCGGCATGTTCTTGGGATCTGCGGAGCCGATGAAGAAATGGCACTTGTCTGCACAGGCACCGCATCTTACACAGATGTCCATAAAAAGTTTAAAAGACCGGAACCTTTCTAGCCGATCCTTAAACCCTTCTAAGACGATCTCCTTCCAGTTCTTGGGCAGTTTCCAGTCCTCATCCATTACCGACCAGTTCCTCGGGTTCGGCATGCCCACGTCTTCAAGTCTTTTCGGCAGGGCGGCATGACAATGCATGCCCTTCTTGATCTCAACGTCAGGGGCGGTACGCAGCCACCCCTTCTCTAACCCCAGAGTGTAGCGTCTGTGATCGGTGTCCTGCACTAACTCCTCAGGGGTCGTAAGGTTCCAGGCTTTTGGTGGCGCAACCTTCCAGCTTTTTGGTATATCAGCCATAATTACTCCTTCGCAGATTTATTCCTTTGCTGCTGGCGATGCTGCTTGTTTTTCTACCGGCAATCCAGCTTCTATCATTTTCTCCCTGAAGTCGTCCTCATATGCCTCATATGTATGATACTTGGGAGGTGGATTCCAGGGATTGATGTGTCTGACGATGCGGCTATTATTCGACAGATTTCTCGTAGGGCTCAGGAACACGCCCGCCATGTGCATAAGCTTGCTGAAGGGGAAATAGGCAAATAGTATGCTCACAAGAAAGATATGGAGGTAAAAGATCACGCTGATCCCTTCCGGAATTACAGGACGAAAAGTGACCAGCCCCATGGTTAACTCCTTGATGCTTACAACGTCAGCCTTGAAAACATAGCGCATCAGAATGCCTGTCTTAACTATGGCCAAGATAAGAAACAATGGAAAGTAGTCGGCAACAAGGGATATATAGCGCAACTTGGGATCAAGCAGCCTTCTGAGCAAAAGAAACGTCAAAGCAGCCCCAAGCAAGAGGCCGCTTTGATAAACTGTAGGGAGGAAGAACTGGAAAAAACCATCGACTTTTTCAATGATAGGGACAAAGAAAGGCATAGGCTCGGTGAAAAATCTGAGGTGTCTGAGTATAACCACAAGAAAGCAATAATGAAACGCCATGGCCCCAAGCCACAGCCACTTGGCTGATTTGTATGTGATCGTTTCCCCACTACCAAATTCAACCCTTGTATTCTTGAACAGGGAACGAAAACAAAGGACTTCAAGGATCATCCGGCCGACCACGCCTGCGGTGCTGACCGGGTTATCTAATTTCTCGGCATAACCGTATTTGATCCAGGGCAGGGATTTTTGCTGCGCGCACGTGGAGGGGATTCGGAAAGGCACGGGGCATTTTCCCCATTGTACCACTTTGTACACGATGCCTACAAAAAATATGATTACAGCAAAATACGGAATGACAATCCCAAAAAGCCACTCGAGGTGTATTCCAAACACATGGGGTAGCGCCCACACACCCAATAAGGGAATGGCTACAAGCATGGAAACTACTCCACCGGAAAGTATAAGACTCAGTATGGCGTTCATTTACTATTCCCCCGATTCCGTGTTAGGTTATCGTTATTCACTTATTGTTCACCTGACCCTCTTTGAGATCCCCTCCCTTTCCAGGGTGCTCATAATCTTCCGGGAGCTCATATACCAGATCTGCCATCTTTAGTAGTCGAGCTGACTGATTCTTCACCTCATTGACCCTAATGTCAAAAATCTTCTGCCGGCACTGCGTATAAATGTCAAAGCAAAGCAGGGCCAGAGCGTCTATTTTACTGTCAAATGCTGCCAGCTCTTCGGTGACCCCCTCTTTTAGGATCTCACTTTCCAGTTCTTCCCTGATGACTTTTTTCAATCCGAAGATAAAGCCGACGGCTTGAGAAGGGGAAAATTCCTGCACAGCCCTTACCCTTATGATATCGTCGAGAAAGAGCGCAATCTTGTCAGCATTGGCTTCGTGCAATAGTTCGTCAAATATGGACTCTATTCCCTCAAAGATTGTGCGACCTACTGGATTCGCGAATTGATCCTTTTGCTTTCTCAAGAACTTTTGGCTCTCTTTAGGATAAGTGGATAGTACGACATCGCACCACTTTTTCACAATGGGAGACTTTTTTTGTAGCAGGAGACTCTTTAGGTCCATAGAGGCTGGTCCTTCAGGTTCCAACAGGAACCTGCTTTCAAATAAGATGCAGACAATTCGTAGGGGACATACACAAAATGTCCTTATTTGTCAAGACAAAAATCAGTCAAAAAAAGTGGTTACCGCTTACTTCCCTGCCGTTGCCGGTCTTACTATGCCGCACGCCGCACCAGTAATTTCCGGCAAAACACCTTTTCACCACCCCATGCCGGGAAACATAAACAAAAAAGGGACCGACTCAAGAAGAATCAGCCCCTTTTTATTTGCCTG
>JAUWMM010000237.1 GCA_030613145.1 Desulfobacterales bacterium
CATGAACACAAGCACGAGCACAGCCACGGGGCCTCAGCCGATGTGCATGACCACGAGCACAATGGAGACCACGAGCCCCACGAGCACGACCATCCCGGCCATGAAACAGAAAATCATAGCCATGCCCATTTGTAAAAAATCTGTGATTTGACAAAATGCGAGAGCTTCATTTAATGCTTTCGCATTTTTATTTATGATGGCCTTCTAACCACCTCCTTCCCGCTTTGAGCCTCACTCCATGCCCTGCGCTTCGATCTGGTTTTCCTCTTTATTTCTCCTATAAACTTTCCTACCTCTCCACCAAAAGAAAATCCCTGAGATTCCAAAGATGATAGAGATACCCATTAAAGCCCTTTCATATCTGGCAAGGGAACTCTCGTTTATGCCTTTGGCCTGTTGTTCATTTGTCTTTTTGAGGTTGAGTAGTATCTTGTCAATGTTTGTCTTCAACGCAAGGCGGTGTCCCATTCCATCGGTAACAACAACTTTCCAATCCCCCATCTTGTCCGGATAAAAAAGAAACCGGCCATTTCTGTCGGTTCTTCCTGATTGAAAGGGAAGATTTTCTTCTGAATCGAATATTTCGATACTCGCATAAGTCATGGGCTCACCATCGTCATATTCAGCTTCAACGAGAACCCCTTTTCCTGAACCAATTCTTCCGAGTACACCATGGGACCACACATTCTCTGCTATTGCCAACAGGCACAGAGTGACACACAACAATGTGATGAATTTCATTCGTAACCTTCTCTTTCAACAAAGGGGAACGTTTTAAAACTGCCTCAAAGAGCATTGTAAGCGTCCACAGGCACAGAGCTTTGTGAACGCTTACGAAAATGCTCACGAGTTTATTGTGAAAATAGATATAATCTATTGCACTTCAATAGATATAATCTATTGCACTTCAAAGGTAAGCGTCGCCACAAATGACTCCACATCACACTCGCTTTGGTCCGGATACGGTTCCTCATGGTTGACCTTGATCATCCAGACGCCGGAATGCAATATTTTGATTTTGCCCTTCCCTCTTTTGTTGGTTGTTGTGGCATAGGCAAATGTGTTTTTTTCTGTGGAGAAACCGACATAAGTAGCATAAATCTCTCCTTTGAATGGTTTGCCTTTCAAAAGTACCTGCACGGGCAAATAATCACCCTCTCTTAAATCAGCAGGATTTGCCAGAGGAATGATTTCGATTGGATGTCCGATGCGGGCGTCCACCTTTCCTTTCCCCTGCCCGACATTGGCGACAGCCTTCATACACATATGGGAATAAGAACATTTGATGACGTTCTTCAAACCCTTTTTCGAACACCTCTTTCCTCCTTCAGTGGTTTTGGTATAGAAGCCTGCTTTTCTTGTGGCAGCGACAATATATGCCCCCGCTTTACTTATACTTTCCTTTGACTGAAACTCCAACTAAGTAGGAGAAGTAATAGCCTGCTTCTTTCCTCCGGGGCCCAGAATATAGATACTTTCCAGGGCGTCGTTTTTCAGGAAACCAGCCAACGGGTACTGATGCCCCCAACCAATTGTCATTCCTAAAGCCTCCCCTGACTCCGGGGTATAGTCTGTCAGGTTGATCCAGGGATAATGCGCATAAGCCTGTGTGCAAAGAGACGCTATCACAATAATGCCTATGCTAATAACTTGCAACATCCTTACTTTACTTCTTTTTCCCATAACATATCCTCCCATCTGAAAAAATTAAAAGGAAACATCCAACTTAACCGTAAAGGTTCTCCCGGTGCGAAAATTACCTTCATCACCTTTGTCAGAGTCAAAAATGTTGTCTGCCTCAAAGGAGAGTTTGGCCTTGTCGGAAAGGTGTTTGTAGATTTTCGCGTCTACAACGGTATGCCCATCGATCTGGGCGGTGTTGTCCGATTTTGTGTATTGCTTGCCGATGTATGAGATAGTGGCGCTTGTACCCAAGCCGTATTCTTTCAGTTCATACGCGGGGGTAAAAGTGAGACTGTGTTCGGGGACATAGGTCAGGTCCTTGCCTGTTTCCTCATTTTCCGATTCCGTATACGTATAAGATAGGGTAGCGGAAAATTCTTCGGACAGATATGCCCTGGACAGCACCTCAACCCCTTGTGTATGAGCCTTGTCCACATTTCTGTACTCGTGCAGCGGATCACCGTTATACAAGGTGCCTGTATCTTCTTCGACTACCATATCGTCCACATCAGTACGAAAACAACCGAGATTCACCATGATACCCTGGTCGAATAAAAACTGTTCTATGCTCGCGGAATAACCAACAGCTGTTTCCGGCTTTAGATCCGGATTGGACTTTCGATAATACGTGCCGTGTAGGTATGGAGCATCATAGTAGAGTTGACGGATGGTGGGCGATTTAAATGCCTTGCCTGCTGAAGCCCTGAAAGTGGTATCTTCAGAAAACTTATACATGAGGCTCAACTTAGGATTTACCTTGCTTCCAAAGGTGGAATGATCATCATAACGGAGACCTCCAACCAGGGTAAGAGCCTTGAACAGAGTGATCTCATCCTGCGCATACAGACTGGAGGTATCCACATCTTCATTAACGTTAAGCGTACCGGTATAATTTCCACCCGCATCATAGTTATCTATGATATAATTAATACTTTGTCTTTGAACTTCTCCACCCAGGGTGAGAGTATTCCAATCCCCGGAATACCAGGTATACTGAACCTCACCCTGGTCATAACCCACATCGCCACGCTTATCGCCATGAGGACAACCAGGATAACCATGAGTGAAATCCCAGGCATATGTATATCCCTTGAAAGAAAAGAAGTGGTCATCCATTGGACGAAAATCAATTCCGGCAGAGACACGATAGCTGTCCTCCTGTCGATTATCCAACTTTTCATAATCACTCAGTTCACACTTCAGGTAAAGATCAATGCTCTCGTTAATATCCGCGTCCAGCTTGCCCATAAAAAAGTGGCGGTCAGATTTGACAGGATCATCTCTTATATCCTCCGCCCCGTCATAATTGTAATGCAGCAAATAGCCGACATGGTCCGAAATCTTGTCGCCATAAGAAACATAGGTCTTGGAGAGCACTCGGTTATGACCATCGTCAGACGGTTTCGTGATTGTCCCGTTCTTAATCTTTTCTTTGACCGTGTACCAACCATATGCTACGCCGGCCCTGCCGGTTGCCTTGTCGGGAGTTTTTTTGGTAATAATATTGATCACGCCGGCCATAGCATCGCTGCCGTATAATGCCGAACTCGGCCCTTTGACCACCTCAACTCTTTCGATCAGGTCTACGGGAATCTGATTCAGTCCGATGCCATATTCGCCCATGCCGCCGCTTTGACCGCAGCCCATGACACGCTGTCCGTCAATAAGGATGAGGCCATAACCTTCATCGAAGCTTAACCCACGCAGTTTGGCTTTATAGGTATATGTTCCGAAAACATCATCATGAACAGACGCCTGGATTCCGGGAATATTTTTCAAGATGTCCATGGCGTTTTGCGCGTTCGTTCGCTCGATATCTTCCCTGGTAATCACAATGGTCTCCACCGGAACATCTTTTAAGGTGTGGGGTGTTTTGGTCGCCGTCACCACCACATCTTCAAGCTGAACAACCTCAGCGCCTTCTTCAGCAAGGGCATGGCCGGGAATGGTAAAAATTAGTCCAAGTACACAGATTAACAACAAAAATCTTTTCATGATTATCTGCTTTCTTTAAAACAAAAAAAGCCACAAAGGTTCGTGTCTTCTGACCTTCGTGGCTTCAAAACTGAAAAAGGCCATTAGACATTAATAGGAAGTTATTCCCCTTTAAGCCTTCATGGCCTTTTTTGTATTTATCTGCTTCTTTACTGTATAGTTAATTAGCCTTCTTGGCTAAGCCTTAAGTCAACGTGTACCACAAGAAATTCCTGATGTAAACTATTTTTTAATGGTCTGGTCAAACCGGGGTCGGACAAACCAATAAACTGACACCATCAGAATTATGATTAAACTCTGGTACGTTTTAGGCTCTTAAACATTCCTTTTTGAGGGGGGGGGAAGTCTGGAAAAACATTGACAAGCGACTGCCGTGGCATTAATATTATTAATAATA
>JAUWMM010000019.1 GCA_030613145.1 Desulfobacterales bacterium
AATAGATTTGTTAATTTGACCTTATGGCCAGAGCGTTACGCATTCAATACCCAGGAGCCTTTTATCACGGGTAACTTTGGGGACGCCCTTTAGTTTTCCAGTTTCGCAATTGTGATTTTTGTGCTATGTACTGGCCATGCCGCGCAAGTCTAGGATAGATGCACCTGGGGCTCTGCATCACATTATAGCCCGAGGGATTGAAGGTTGTAAGATCTTTCGGGATAGAGCGGACCAGAATAATTTCTTGGACCGGCTTGGCGGTATTGTTAAGGAGACCAATACCAGGTGTTTTGCCTGGGCTCTGATTCCGAATCATTTTCATTTGGTGTTAAGGACTGGTGATGTGCCGATTGCTACGGTGATGCGGCGGCTGTTGACCGGATATGCGGTTTCCCATAACAGGCGTCACCGCCGCAGTGGGCATCTTTTTCAAAACCGATATAAGTCTATTCTATGCCAGGAAGACGCCTATCTTTTGGAGCTTATACGATACGTTCACCTGAATCCGATTCGTGCCAGGACCGTAAAAGATATAAAGGCATTGGATACATACTCATATAGTGGCCATAGTGCGCTGATGGGTAAGGTAGACAGGGATTGGCAGGCTATTGAATGGGTATTAGGGCTTTTCGATCAGAGGCAATGGATTGCGCGTCGAAGGTATCGAGCGTTTGTTGAAAAGGGCATCCCCGATGGAAGGCGTAGTGACTTGACCGGTGGTGGTTTAATTAGAAGCAGCGGTGGTTGGGCAGCGGTACTGGAAAAGCGCAGCGCCAAGATATTCGAGAAATCAGATGAGCGTATCCTTGGCGATGGTGATTTTGTTGAAGAGGTGCTTTCAGCAGCCCAGGAGCAGATGGAACACAGGTATAGGTTGGCTTCAGAAGGTTATGATCTTGACAAAATCGCTTCCAAGGTTTGTGATTTGGTGCAGGTTGAGCTTTCTGAGCTCTGGGCACCCGGTAAGGAGCCTAAACGGGTTGAGGCAAGAAGTCTGTTGTGCTATTGGGCGGTAAGAGATCTTGGTATCAGCATGGCTGAATTATCAAGACGATTAAAGCTGTCCTTGTCAGGGGTAAGTTTGTCCGTAAAGAGAGGAGAAAGAATAGCACAAGAAAACGACTACAAACTTATCGAGGCTTAGGCGAGAAACTGGAAAACTAAAGGGCGTCCCCATGTCCATTTTTCAATATCAATTACTGAAAGGCATTCTATGGAAGGAATTGAATATATATACGAATTATGCGAAGCACTTCCACGAAGTGGCCCTGGAGATAATGAATCTACCAGACGTGCCTTTAATTCTATTCCCCGATTTCAAACTACTCCCTTGATTTTGGATATCGGGTGCGGCCAAGGAATGCAAACAGTAGAATTGGCAAAAATTTCAAATGGAAAAGTTATCGCTCTGGATATCCATCAAGCATTTCTTGATTTACTGATGGAACAGGCAAAAAAGTATAGAGTCGCAGAAAAAATAATCCCCAAAAATATATCAATGCTAGACATGGATTTTGAGGAAAAAACTTTTGATATTATCTGGTCAGAAGGAGCATTATATTTAATGGGGTTTCAAAATGGATTAAAACGATGCTATGAGCTTTTGCGAAACAAAGGCTATTTAGCTGTGACAGAGCTTGTATATACTGTTTCCGATCCGCCTCCTCAAGTAATGGAGTATTTTGAAGATGAGTATCCAGACATAAAAAATATAGGAGAAAACATTGAAACAATTAAGGAAGAAGGATTCAGCTTAATCTCGAATTTTACATTACCGGAATCTTCATGGCTGAACAATTATTACTTGCCAATCGAAAATGAATTACCTCGTTTGTTTAGGAAGTATCAAGGAAATGAAATTGCATTAACGATTTTTGAAGGATTTAGAAACGAAGTAGATTTTTATAGGAAATACTCGAGATTTTACGGTTACGAATTTTTTATAATGCAAAGAATTTAGGATAATAGTTTTGTTCACTTGGCAGCAAGAAGCTCAGTGGGTCTGAAATATCGTGATTGGGGAAGCTGTAGGTGATTCAGGTCGTTACTGATATTTTGTGATATCTTTACTCCCAGCCATGATCTGCCGAATAAAGACTTCTTCACCCAACATATTGAAAAGCCAATAGTTTTGTGATAGACAAACAAGATCTTTGCTGAGTTTGCCAATTTTCAGAATGGAAATTATGGCAAGTTATCGTTACCCAAAAGCCCTTCCAGCTATCTACTATATAGTGGATATGTCAAGGACCGAGCGTGGCAGATTGAGAGTTGGTTGCCCACGGTGGTATGGGCTTATTCTGCGTCCCCTTTCAGTCCCTCGACGTTTCCCACGGCTGGCCCCGGATTGTCAGCGTCATCGACCTGATTCTTGTTGCCCTGCCGCCGCGCCATCTTTTCCTGAGCCTTTCGTTTGCGTTTGCTCTCCCTCTGCCACTTCTTGAAGCTATGTGGACTGCGCTTTGCCATAACTCTCCTTTCTCCATCCGCTGCGGGAGCGGTTACCACGGCGCCGGCTGTCACGGTGAGCGGACTTTGCATTCGATCTACAATTCACCCACTGATCAAAACAAGAAAGGGCACTCCATCTGAATCGATGGAATGCCCTGTTTCGGAGTCGAAAACCAACCTAAACCACAGTTACGTTCGCTGCAGCAGGACCTTTTTGGCCCTGCTCAATGTCAAAGGTTACACTATCACCTTCATTGAGAGATTTGAAACCGGTTGAATTGATCGCTGAATGATGAACGAATACATCCGGGCCATCTTCCTGCTCAATGAAGCCAAAGCCTTTGCTATCATTAAACCACTTCACAATTCCATTGGCCATCGTGACACCCTCCTTTCAAAAAAATTCTCATAGTCCCAAACTTGAGGTTGCCACTCTTGACAAATGGATCTTCCCTCAGAACGAAACCGGGCCGCCAATAAAGACGGCCCTTTATTGATTATTCTAATAATAACCTACTTCTCAGAGGAAATCAAATCGTTTACGGTTATTTCTTGATCAAGATTCTTGGCAAGGGAATCTTGCGTTGAGTCCGTTGCCTGTCGGCGCAAAACAAAAGCCCGAATAAAGTCTTTGATATGAATCGGTTATCTATGTCCAAATCGCTAAATTGGCCACCAATGATGCTTGGCAAGAGGAATTCTGGACAAGCAAGAGGCTATGTTCAGTATTGTGGACATGGTGGCGTGTAGGTTGATTCCCCATATATTGTAAGCGTCCGACTTGGTTCATCCCTAAAGGATCCTGCTATGGAGCTGGGCTAATCAGAACGGGAGCATTGTTTAGGTTTCTAAACCACATCACAGACTCCCAAATGCTCAAGAGCGAGGCCACAGTCCAGGCTGACTCCACCCTGCAAGCACATCAAGAGGAGGACTGTTATAAAAAAGACAACGTTTTTAGCCGTATTCCTGGCTCTTGCGGTCTTTGTTGTGCCAGCTCATGCTACACCACCTGATGCATGTCAGAAGAACTTGGGAAGCGTGTATGATAACCGGAATCAGCAGGTCATTGTGACTGGCACACAGTTCTTAGGGATGTCCTCTGTTGAGCCTTGTACTGTAATGATTGTTCCCCCTGATAAGAAGTTCGTACTCACTGATATAATTGCAACCCCATTTTCTTCTGATAACTTCGGCATCTTGTTCCTAGAGAACAAGATGCCGAGAGCTATTATGAGTTTTTCCGCTAAGCAGCATGTTCAAGACAGACTTCATCTTAAATCAGGAATTACTTTCGCCCCTGGCTCCAGTGTTGCGCTGCAACGTAAACGTACTGAAGGGGGAGGATGTGTCACCTTTTCCGGTTACCTGATTGACGCAAAATAAGGATAAAACTGGCAGGGAGCAGGGACGTCCATGGCAGGGGCAAAAAACTGGTGCGCTATATTCGTCGGTCTCTACGCAAAATGCGCTGAAGCTCACGGTGCGTGAAATAGGGATCATCATTTCTCAGATATGGGAGCAAGATCTTTTTTTTGCGGAGTAAATCCCTTGAAATCTCCGCAAAGATCTCGTCAGGCTCATAAAGGGCGGCCTTAGTGATGTGTTGGCCAAATGGGTTGATGATCTCGCTGCCGCCCCAGAATTGGTATGTGGTCGACTCATCGCAAAGTGGATGAGAACTTTGGGTTGAGGCTGCCCGGTTGCTCTCAGAGCTTGAAATCGTCCGCCTCTCTTCTTGCTGTTCTTCTCCCACACGGTTGGCACATATGTTGTAAATGCCAAAGATGCGGGAATAAAATGTATTGATAATTTGCCAGCTTTCAATATTACTGAACTCATCCCCCATGGAACCCTGTGATGAGCTGAATATAGTGATAAAGACATCCGCCTTCTGGCACACACCAAGATAAGGCAAAGAAGGGTGCCACAGGTCATTGCAGATAAAAACAGCAGTATTGAACTCGCGGAGTTTGAAGACAGGAATCTGCTTTCCAGGGGAGAAGTATTTTCGTTCCTCAAAAACACCATAATTAGGCAGGTTTAGTTTACGGTAGGCAAACAGGATTTCGCCGTCCACGGCCACGAGGGCGGAGTTGTAGAAATTCATGGACAGGGATTCTTCAATAAAACCTACCACAGCTGCCGTTCCTTTTGTGGCGGATGCCAATTGTTTGATTTCCCGAGAATCCAGCCTGAGGGCCACTTCGTGATACCTTTCGCCGACAAAATATCCTGTTAGGGCCAGTTCGGGAAATACGATCAGCTGAGCTCCCTTTGCTCGACCCTCACGTATTTTTGTGATGACATCTTCAAGATTCGCCTTGAGATCCAATAAGACGGGACTTGTCTGATAAACGGCAACTTTCATTGTATCATAGCTCCAATACTCTCCCTCTCACTTGATGGGAGAAGGGAGGAGGGAAAATAAGATTTTTTACGAAACTATCTAAGTTAATATATAAAGGATTTGCCCGTATTTTTCAAGGTATGATCGTCTTGCATGTAATTCGCCCGGCTGCCATTTCGCTTGATTGCTTCAAGGCCCTCCGGGTCATAGGATTCAAGTTCATATTCGGGGGCTTGGTCAGATTCGGTCTCTCTACACAGGGCTATATGCCTTTCGAGCTTGGCAATGGAAAAAGAGATGAGTTCTTTTAAGAAACCAAAAGCATGTCGCATTTGATGAAACCCGTATTTTTTCATCAAGGCATAACCTTTGATGGCATCCTCCTCTGCCTTCCTGTTCGGTTTTCCCTCGCTGGTGGTACACGCGGTCTGGATAGAGGGGATGCCCAACTTATTGTTAACCTTTTCCGTGAGGAGATTGGCTATGTTGTGGGCGACTAAACCTAAATCCACAGCATAATTTTTCCGGATGTTGGCAATGGACGGAAGCCCTGCGTGGACGACCATAAGGCCCGGATTCACAATCTGGGTCAAGGTAATTCCGAATAAGGCTTCGGCGTGAGTGAGTGTCAAGAGACCAGACATGCAATAAGGACCGGAAAGGCCTGCCATGGGCATGGTTGAAACATAGATGGGGATCCCTTTGCGAACGCATGAAAGAAAGGGATCGATCATGCTTTCAATTAAATTTAATGGGCTGTTAATAATGGAGAACTGGACGGTCAAATTTCCTCTGGTGTCATGGACTCGCTGGGCCCGAGCAATGCCCGCCTCAGTCACGGCAGCTACATAGACCGGTTTGTGGCAATGCTCTACAATCGTATCTATAACCTTGACCTCTTGATTTCTAATCAAAACCCCTCTTGCCATGAATTGAACAACGTCGGCTTCATTGACGGTTTTGGCTATCTTCACAAGATCTTCAATGGTAGGCTCTACTAGTTCCCCTGTCTGATCATCGTAAACAAATGGCGCCGTTCCCCCAACCCCGAAGGCGTTCTCCGGGATCCAATACTGGTCACGTTTCGGCGCCGTGCCAAGGGCCTGTTCCACCAAGGGGGCCAGCACATGAAGGTGTCCCGAGGTTTCGTCAAAGGCGGCAAGACCGGTATCCTCAAAAATCTGTCTTACTTCCAAAGAGGGGCACTTTACGCCGACCTCTTCTAAGACCCGTAGAGCGTCACGGTGAATTTTTTCCAAAAGACCATTGTCTTCAATATTCATGTTTTTTTCCTACACACTCACACGCATTCCATCGTAGGCAAAACGAATGTTGCTAAATTCCTTTTCTAGCGCCACATAGTCATCGTGACTCCTGTTCCAGTACTCCTCGAGATGGACGAACAGGATCTGGCCGGCCTCAATCCTGTCAGCCAGGGCCAAGGTCTCTTCAAAGGTGTAGAGGGTTGTCCTGGAGATATGATCTTTGCCATAAGTGAAATCGTGCTTGAGTCCCTCTTCAAAGATGCCAGGCTGGATCACCAGCAGATCCGCACTTTGGACCTCTGCCCTGTCCTCAGGAAACGGTTTGATGTCACAGGGTGCATAGACCATCCTTCGGCCTTCCTTTTCAAACACGTATATGAATGACGACTGAGAACCACGGTCCACCGGAACACCCGTGATTTTGATTTTTCCGATCTCTATTGTGCCCCGAAAAGGGGTTCGTTGAACAAAGCCCTGCTTTTCGTAGTAGTCGATGGCCGGACCGTAAATGGTTCGAATATTTCTCAGACGGTTGTCCAACTGTTCGGGCAAGATGAGCCGGATATGTTTGTCCGAGTAAGCCTCCCAGGTGCGAAAATCAAGGGTAATATGTTCCACAACCCGAAGCCCTTCCACGTGGTCCGGGTCCAGGTGAGTTAAGAGCAAGTAATCGATGCGCTCTATTCGGGATCGGTTTAGCTGCGAGGCTATCTCTGCGGGTGTGTCGATCAGCAGATTTTCGTCATGGATGAATGCAGATGGGCCTGTTCTTTCATATGGCACCCCTTTTCTCCTTGCCTCTTCACATACATGGCATCTACAGAGTGGCTTGGGTATGACCATGCATCCCCCTGATCCGAGAACAGTCAGTTCCATTTAGCTCCATGGAAAGGGACTACTAGAAACAGGGTGTAACTCTCCTCTGGCATAGCGATCAAAGCGGAAAAGTTTGAGCAAGGCCTGCTCCTCTCCCAAAATCTCTTTGGCCACAAGCTGGCCTACTCCGATCATCTTGTAGCCATGATTGGAGTCGAGGATCATGTAGCAATTCTGTTTCATCGTGTCGAAGATAGGAAAATTGTCAGGCGTAAAGGCGCCTATGCCTCCGGATGGTTCGTTCCTGAATAAATGATACTTGTCCTCGTATCTTTTCTGGCAATGGGCAAGGGCGGAGGTCCACATATGAGCAAATTCGGGACCCACAATGAAATCAGGAGAATCAATGCCATAAGGGTCCACCGCCACTTCCTCTCTGTCCACGATATATGGCATTGAACCGCCCTGAATACCTTTGAAATGGAAGTCAGGCTTGTAGTAGATCCCCCACAGCTTGTCGGTAATGAGTGATCCGTCCTCGCTGGAATAGAGGGGCGCATCGCTATCCACATGAATCACCGGAGGCATTTTCCCCGCATTGTTCATCCCAAGTTCCGTTGGGACGCCAAGGGTCCCCTCCTCGAGGCACCAGTAGGTCCACATCTTGACCCCCTTGTGGATCTTACCGTCTCGCCCTTTGATATCGATCTTGTTGGGAAGCCCCAGCATGTCCCAGAAGCTTTTGGCCCATGGGCCGGCACCAATGATTACCCAGTCACATTCAATGTCACCTCTAGAGGTTTCAACAGCAGTCACGGCGTTTTTGCTGGTCTTGAATCCTGTGACCTTTACACCGGTCAGAATCCGAACGCCCTCTGCTTCTGCCTTGTCTGCAAGCCTGTAAAGAGACCTTGTATTGTGTGCGTAACCTCCATTCTTTTCATGTAAGATGGAGGTGATATTTTTGGCTTGCCAGTCATGAAAGATCTTCTCCTTCATGTATTTAAGACATTCCTTTTCTCCTTCAACAAATGCTGATTCATACCCGATGTTTTGCTGACGTGCAAAGATTTCTGCCACATCCGCATGCATGGATTCTGGAGATATCTGCATGTAGCCCACAGGATAGTAACCATACCCTTCGGCATCTTCTTCCCAGAGACGGACACTGTGGGCCATGAGCTCCTGCATGGCAGGCTGATAGTAATTATTGCGGATGACGCCGCAGGCAATCCCGGATGCTCCAGCTCCAATCGCTCCCTTGTCTATCACCAGAATATCTTGTGGTGAACCGGCGGTCCCCTTGTTCTTCAGTGCCACGGCCAAGTGGTATGCGGTGCTCAAACCGTGGATCCCGGCCCCAACAATGATGTACTTGTACTTTGTCGGAAATGACATACGATAAGTCCTTTCACTGTATCAATTTATCCTATTAAAAAAAGCGTAACACTTTACGTGTATGACAAAGACCCGTTTTGCGAACGATATTGAGCAATTTTGGAAAAAGATTCATGAAGAGCGGAACGTCAAAATCGCAAACTGTTTGATCCGCCGCAGGCTTGCCGTAGGCGGAGAGTTTTTGCGATTTAGTGGAGCGATTCATGAATCCCAAAATGGCTCACAGGAGTGAGCAAAATCAGGCCTTTTTCAAAAAGCTAAACTCTTACAAAAATGCGAGCCTAACGAGCATACAGGTAATCCTTTCAAATAACCAAAATATCACCCCTTACTTAAATGGGTCCCACCTAACAGTCTGTTTCTCGTAGGACGGTGGGAAGAGCTGTAAGAACTCATCGTAGTAATAGAGCTCCTTGAAGGAAGCAAACGGTAGGCCATATGCTGCCTTGGATCTTTGCTTGATCTCTTCTGGGTCAATGCATTCGGATACCAATTCGTCCATCACGTCATCCATCCCTGTACCCATGGCAAATCTGAGTTTTTCACGATTGGCGATCTTTTCGGGCAGCATATCCCTGAATGCCTCTCGGAGGATGAACTTTTCTACCTGGTTTTCACCGTAGATCTTCCAACTCATGGGTATCTTTTGACTAAAAGCCACCACTTTCGTGTCCAAGTATGGTGTTCGGTAGACGACGCCATTGGCCATCCATGCGCGGTCAAGCCTTCTCAGGGCTGTATTGTAAGCAATTTCCACCAGCTTTTGGGCAAGGGTTTCTCTTTGCTCCTCACTCTTTACCTTTGGGTTCTTGAGGACCATGCGATAACCACCGAACAGCTCATCAGCCCCTTCCCCCACGAGGACCAGGTTGGAATGTTCTTTGACGATTTTGGATACATAGTAATTGGAGAGAATGCCTGAGATGCAGTCTTCATCAAAGCTCTCCAGATACCATACGGCATCCGACACAAGACCCGTGATGTCTGAATCAGAGATCAAATAAATGTGGTGTTCCAATCCGAGGTGCTCTGCCATCAATTTTGCGTTTTCCAAATCCGGCCCCGGTTTTCTTTGGACGGCTGCCGTAAACAGCTTGATGTGGGGGTTAAATTCCTTGGCTATGGTGGCTATAATGGAACTATCCAGGCCCCCGCTCAAGGCAACGGCACCCACGCCTTCCATTCTTTTTTGGACTGCCTCTATCAGAAGCCCTCTTAACGCCCTTGCCGTGCCCTGCAGGTCATCAATTTCAGGAATGTCAGGCACAAATGGATCAAACTGTGTCATGCCTTTCTTGCTGCTGTACAGGCACCCTGGAGGAAGCTCGTTTACATTGAATTTCACATGATCAATCAGCCCCTTCATCTCTGAACTGAAATAAAATACATTGTCGTCCGAGCCAAAAAAGAGCGGTCTGGCACCCACGTGATCCCGAGCCAGGATAACTTCCTCATCTTTTTTCACCACAGCACAGGAAAAACTTCCGTCCAGCCGTGAAAAGCATTTTTTATCGTACTTTTCATAGTATTCCTGGACAAGGTCAAGATCACTCTGACCTTCTGGCCTTTCGTTGTAGAGTTCACCATCAAAGAGGATGTATGGAGGTGCGTCGACCGACGTACAATGCGTTGTTGTGGGTGTCAGGTTGATTTCGCTGGCACCCAGGGCGCCGCGATCATCCGTTAGCGTCCGGATAATGGTGTTGTCCTCACCGCGATGCCGCATGAGCTTCAACATCTTGCCTACTTGTCTTGTGCAATTGGCCTCGATTCTTCCATGTTGCGATATAATTCCTGCTATACTTGCCATTTAATGCCTCCTATGGTGACTCAAGTAACAAAAATCTTTCCCAGGTTGGCCGTGGTGAGGGGATCTTCCATGTACATGCCCAAACCGATGCGCTTAATAGATTCCATTCCCCTTTCGTCATATATAGGCACTTCCACCTCAGGGGCATCCTCAGGCGTGACTTCTTCGACGATCCTGATGGTCTTTTCGAGCTTGCCTATAGAGAAATCGATAAGGTAGCGGAGAAATGAAAAGGAATGTCTGACCATATGAAATCCGTATTTCAGCCACAAAGCACGGCCCATCTTTGCATCTTCATAGGCCCGCTCTGTAGGGTGCTCTTCATGCGTGGTCCCTCCGCTTTGAAACGTGGGCATGTCAAGCATGAGGTTCAGATGGCTCATGAGGATGTTCAAGAAGTTGTGACTGATCAGGCCGTAGTTCGGATTGTACTCTATCCTCGGATCGGCAATGGTCGGGAACCCTGCATGAATACAGGTTACACCTGGATTGAGCAACTGAGCAGCACAAATGCCAAAAAGCACCTCAGCATGTGTCATGGCCAGGACCCCGTTATAACAAAAGGGCGCGCTTATGCCTGCCATGGGCATGGCAGAAATGAAAACCGGCAGCCCGGCTTTTACTACTTTCACAAAGTGGTCTGAGAAGTTCTCGCTTACCTCCAGTGGAGGACGCGTCAGGCAGAAGACGATCATTATATTCTTTCTCGCCTCGTGGAGCTCCTTAGCCCTATCGAGGGCAGTATCTGTGGTTACAGCAAAATAGAGTGGCTTGCTGCAATTTTTCGCCATGATGTTCATCTGCTCGACTTCGTCCTTGAGTTTTATGCCCCTACCCATGCCGGCTACTACCTGGTTTTCCTCGGCAAACTGAGCGATTCGGGCCACGTGTTCAGCCGTTGGAGTCACACCGCCTTGACCGGCCTCGTCATCGTAGACATACGGAGCGGTACCCCCAATAAAAAAACTGTTCCTGGGCACAAAAAAATCAGCCACACCAGGAACAGTTCCGAGGCACTGCTCAACCAACCCGGAGGTCACGAATACGCGGTCCTCGTAAACTATCGCCAAACCGTCTGCCTCAAATTGTCGAAAAACCTTCTGGATTTCCGGCTGCTTACAGCCAACACCAAGATTTTCCAGAATCCACATGGCGTCTTGATTAACCTGAATGAGCATCTGTACAGCATCTTCACCAAGCAAAGACTTTGATTTTTCAACTTGTTCTTTGTTCAAGACACTGACTCCTGTTGTGAAATTTCCAAGCCCAAATCGGGTGGAGCGGCAGCCCTTGCATCATCCGATCGCCGGAAAAGTAGAAAAGCACACGCCGCAAAAATGATTTTACAAATATGATATCATCTGGAAATATTTTAATTGAAACCTTTACAACAAGTCTTGTGATATGTCAAACATCTTTCCAGAACCTTGAGAAACTCTTCAGCCCCTTGTTGAAATTACAAGAAAATCAATGGGTTTTGGGAAAGCGTAGCTTATCGGAGAGGCCAGCCAGAAAGATGCTGGGTGATTGAAGGGCCTATTCCACCTCCAAATCATGGACGTCCAGCATACGGGTAAGCATATTGAGGCCGTGTACGATCTGCTCTATTTCACTTCTTTGAAGCCTCTGCAGTCCATCCACAATCTTCTGTTGAATTGGGGGCGGCGCATGTTCAGCGAGCTTGTCACCCGCCGCTGTCAACTCGATGGTGATCACCCGGCGATCCTGAGACGTCCTCATTCTTCTCACAAGTCCTTTGTGTTCCAAGCGGTCAATGATCCCGGTGACTGTGCTGGAGTTTACCATAATGTGCCTGGCGATTCGGGAGAGAGGCAAAGGGCCATTCTCATACAGGGCGAGGAGGCAATTGAGTTGGGAGGCGCTGACTTGATACTTTTTGTTCAGTTCCTTGGTATAGAGTTCTCTTGCCTGGATCAACCTTCGGAT
>JAUWMM010000232.1 GCA_030613145.1 Desulfobacterales bacterium
CTTTTTTAAAGGGGGACCTTAAAGGAACGGTTCTTAAGTTAATGACATTGATTCTTAATTCCTAAATCCCTTAATTCCCCAATTCCTAAATCTGATTGTCAGTGTTGAAAAACAGTGTATAGAAAAAACCCTTGCCAAAAAAACACGAATTTCACAACTTAGGTACTAAGTTCTAATCTGCCCGTCTCCGAAAACTATAAACTTGGTGGTTGTTAACTCTTCCAGCCCCATAGGCCCGTAAGCATGAAGCTTGGAAGTACTGATCCCGATCTCGGCCCCCAAACCGAGCTCTCCCCCGTCATTGAACCGCGTAGAGGCGTTTACAAGAACGACAGAGGCATCCGCCTCATTCAGGAACTGCCGTGCCCGGGCATAGTCCGAGGTAACAATTGCCTCGGTGTGGGCTGAGCCATAACGCGCAATATGATCCGTCGCCTCTTCCATAGAGGCGACAATCTTGACTGCAAGGATCAAGTCGAGATACTCGGCCGGCCAATCCTCGTCCGTGGCAATATTCGCCTCAGGAACTATCTGACAGGTCTTAGGGCACCCCCGCAGGTCCACACCCGCTTCTCTGAAAAGTTTTGCCATTGGGGGGAGAAATGACTCAGCTACAGCCTCATGTACTAGCAGGGTCTCCATAGCGTTGCAAACACCCGGCCGTTGCACCTTGGCATTGTATGAAATATTTTCAGCCATATCAAGGTCTGCATCCTCATCTACATATACATGGCAGACACCCTTATAATGCTTAAGGACAGGAATCCTGGAATTTTCAACCACAAAACGGATCAGCCCCTCACCACCTCTTGGGATGATGAGATCCACATGTTCGTCCTGAGCAAGGAGCACGTTTACGGCAGTTCTGTCTCGTACCGGGACGACCTGGGCAGCAGCCTCCGGCATGCCGGTTTCCCGAAGTGCGTCCTGGATTATCCGGGCCAGAATCGCATTTGAGTGAAAGGCTTCTGACCCACCACGCAGGATCGCTGCATTGCCGGCCTTCAAACAAAGCCCAGCAGCGTCGATGGTGGCATTCGGTCTAGACTCATAAATCATACCAATTACCCCGAGGGGTATGCGCATCCGTCCCACCTGGAGACCGTTGGGGCGCAACCACATACCCGTAACCCTCCCCACCGGATCTGGGAGCTTAATCACATCCCGCAGGCCGCCTGCCATAGACTCGATAACCGCATCACTGACCGTGAGCCTGTCAATCATTGCCTCTGAAAGCCCTTTTTCTCTTCCCTCTGACAAGTCCTTTTCGTTTTCCCGCTTGATAGTGGCGGCCTCATCAAGAAGCTTTTGGGCAATGCGCTCCAAGGCCTCGTCTTTTTTCTGAGTACCCAGACGGGCTACCACCTTCGAAGCTTCTTTCGCACTCCTGGCCATGTCCGTGATGGTTTTTTCTATCGACATATAGCTCCCTCCTTGTCGTCCGTCGTGATGACTAGGTTGTCTCTGTGAATCACCTCATTATAGTATTTATATCCCAATCGTTGTTTGATCTGGTTGGTCTTAAGGCCCCTGAGCTTCCTGATGTCGGTAGCATTGTAGTTTACAAGTCCCCTGGCAAATGGTACCCCATCCGGGCCTATGCAACCAACCGCAGCGCCAACACCAAAGTCCCCCTCAACATCCAGGATGCCAATAGGCAGCAGGCTTCTGCCGTCTTTGTGTATAGCCTTAACTGCTCCTCTATCGACCTTGATAGTGCCCTTTGCCTTCAGGGTAAAGGCAATCCAACATTTCCTGCTGCCCATCTTTTCCTTTTTTGGAAGAAAAAGGGTTCCAATGTCCCGGCCCTCAAACAGTCTTTTCAGGATGTTCGGTTTAAGGCCGCCTGCAATGACCATAGGAATCCCGCTCGTGGTGACCTTCTTTGCCGTCTGGATCTTGCTCGACATCCCGCCCATACCGAAAGTCCCGGGAATATTACAGGCAGCTTTCTCCATGCCACGGTCGATCCTCGACACCAGCGGTATTAGCAAGGCGTCCTTGTGGGCCGCCGGATCCTTGTCGTAAAAGCCGTCAATATCGGTCAGATTGATGAGTAATTGCGCGTCCATCAAATGAGTAATCATGGCCGACAGGTTGTCATTGTCTCCGAATTTGAGTTCCTCCACAACAACTGTATCATTTTCATTGATTATCGGAACAATTTTCCAATTTAACAGAACGTTAATGGTATTGCGGGCATTAAGATATCGCCTCCGGTTGCAAAGGTCGTCTCTGGTCAGCAGGATTTGAGCCACTTTTTTTTGATAATGAGCAAAGGACTTTTCATACTCTAGCATGAGCCGGGGCTGTCCTATTGCCGCAGCTGCCTGCTTGTGAGGGATATCAGAAGGCCTTTTGGCCATATTCATCTTCTTCATCCCCGAGGCAATAGCGCCGGAACTGACTAGGATCACCTCGTACCCCTGGTCCATAAGTATAGACACCTCTCTGGCCAGACGTTTTATCACTTTGGCATTGAGGCCCTGATCATAGGTGAGCACACCACTGCCAACCTTGACGACAGCTCGCCTGACACGGTCAAAAAGCTTTTTTCGAACCTCAAGACGTTCTTTCCTGTCAGTCATGTCTAAACGGCAATTAGTGAATCCTGTAATCTTACTTGCTTAATAATGTGTGTCCGCCGCGGAACACCCCCCCCCCAGCCCTCACCCTTGACGGGGGAGGGTGTGGGTGGGGGTGACGTCATCATGTCCACTTGCTATTGAGTAGATTCGTAGTCAACCAATCTGGCTTTCTCCACAAGCCGAGCCAAATGGTTTTTTAGTTGCTCCAAGCCCTCACCCGTGAGGGCTGAAATGACCCATATGTCGGGATTCAACGGCTCCAGGGCATTGCGAAGCTTTTCCGCCACAGCCCGGGTGCCGGTTTTATCAACCTTGTTTAATACGATCACCTGGGCTTTTTGGTCAAGGGGCGAACTGAAACGCCTTAGTTCCTGATTGACAGTGTGATACGGTCCAAGAGGGCCTTCCGATGGAACGGTGGAAAGATCGATCAGGTGAAGCAAGAATCGGCTCCTCTCCACGTGTCTGAGAAACCTCGTCCCAAGGCCCACACCGCGGTGGGCACCTTCAATCAGCCCGGGGATGTCGGCTATGACAAAGGGGTTGGTTTCTTGAATCTCAACCACGCCGAGGGTGGGTATCAATGTTGTAAAGGGGTAGTCGGCAACCTTGGGACGTGCGGAAGAAAGTTTCGACACCAAGGTGGACTTGCCCGCATTTGGCAGTCCTATGATGCCGACATCGGCCAGGAGTTTTAGCTCAAGCTTTAAATTAAGGGTCTGCCCAGGTTCACCTTCTTGTGCGTATCTCGGTGCACGGTTCCTTGACGATGCAAAACGTTGATTTCCAAGGCCGCCCCGGCCACCACGAGCAACCGGAAAAGATTCACCCCTTTGGATAAACTCCTTGAGAACGCGTCCGGTTTCGGCCTCCTTCACTAAGGTGCCGGGAGGAATGAGGATGATCAGGTCCTTGCCGCTTTTTCCTGACTGATTTTTCCCTCGACCGTGTTTCCCTCGTTCAGCCTTGAAATGTTTCTTGAAGTTGAAGCTGTAAAGGGTATGCATTCGGGATGTGGTTTTGAAAAGTACATCACCGCCATTACCGCCATCTCCACCGTTCGGCCCACCTTTGGGGACGTATTTCTCGCGTCTAAAACTTACACAACCCTTGCCGCCATCCCCAGACTGGACAGTAATAACAGCTTCATCAACAAATTTCATATACCCCGTGTGGCCGACGGGACGTTTCTCCTCCCGGCAGTTGTCAAGTCATAAAATCGGCATAACGCCCCGAGGCCTTTGCATAACTTCTTCGAGGGCTTTCATGAATTTTTTGTGGAACCCATTCGAGCGAAGCAAACGGCCCACTGAAGTGGGCAAATCCTGAACTGTTTGAGAGTGTTAGGCTGAGCTTAGCGCAAGCTTCACTACGGGTCAGGATTTAGTGAGCAAATCCTTAGATGGGTCAAAAAGTACATGTAAATAAGTGAAAGGGGTTCTGCAACGGTCTCGCCACTTAGGCTGATGCTGCTATGGGATAAACGCTGACCCTTTTTCTGGAGCGTCCCATCCGTTCAAAAGTGACTACTCCATCTATTTTGGCAAAGAGTGTGTAATCCCTGCCCATGCCCACATTGTTGCCGGGGTGTATCTTCGTTCCAACCTGTCGCAC
>JAUWMM010000103.1 GCA_030613145.1 Desulfobacterales bacterium
TTTTTTATCCACCGCATGAACCACAGCTTTCATTATTTTAGGTTCTCATAATATGGCATTGCATCCTGATTTTCCTGATTCTCCCCATGTCATTCTCAATCCGGATATCCGCTGGTTCCGCGCGGATGCAGCCCTTCGGGAATCAAGCTATGAAAAGCTGTTGCCGCCTTTAGCGCATGAACTGCGTAAAAAGGTGAAAGTGTGGCGGGACAATGGCTATGAAGGAGCAGCACATTTAAAGCGGAAACCCAAGGATAAAGAGTATCTTTATGAAGCGCATTCTTACCATTGCCGGCTCAGATTCAGGAGGAGGCGCCGGGATTCAGGCGGATCTTAAGACAATAACCCTCCTGGGGGGCTTTGGCATGAGTGTGCTGACAGCCCTCACGGCACAGAACACAGTAGGTGTTTCAGCCATCCATGCTGTGCCTCCGGACTTTATCGCACAACAACTCGATGCAGTCCTGTCAGACATAGGCGCGGATGCTGTAAAGACCGGTATGCTCTTCAATGCAGATGCAATTGAGGTCGTAGCTGACAGGCTATCGGCTTACGGCATTGAGAAAATAGTGGTTGACCCGGTGATGGTCGCAAAGGGGGGAGATGTTTTACTCGTTCAGGAGGCCAGGGAAATCCTTGTCGCACGACTCATTCCCACGGCCCTTGTGGTTACCCCCAATATTCCGGAAGCAGAGGTTCTTTCCAAAAGATCGATCAGGACCAAAGACGATATTTACGAGGCGGCAAGCATCATACACGCTATGGGGGCTCGGTACGTGTTGATAAAGGGCGGACACTTGGACGGCCCTGCCACAGATTATCTCTATGATGGAAAAAAGTCTTTTTAATTTTCGAAGGTGCGCATTGATACGCCACATACTCACGGCACGGGCTGTGTATTCTCTGCTGCCATTGCCACCTACCTTGCCATGGAACTGGAAATCAAAGAGGCCGTTGAAAGGGCTAAGAACTTCATCCATACCTCTATCCGGTTTGGCCTCCCTCTGGGGAAAGGACAGGGGCCTGCAAATCCTTTTGCCCGATTTGCTCGCGAGCATGAGAAATACCGGGTACTTGAGGCACTCAAAGCGAGCTTGGCCCGTCTCCAGAAAGCCGGGGTAGGGGATCTTGTCCCAGAGGTTCAGTCAAATTTGGGCTATGCCTTGCCCTTTGCCGAAACCCACCAGGATGTTGCCGCGTTCTCTGGCAGATTGGTGCGACTGGGTAATGGGATTGTTTCGGTCAACGGCCCGGCCTTTGGGGCGTCCAGACACATTGCCACCATCATCCTCACTACAATGCGTCATGAGCCCGAGTTTCGCTCGGCCATGAATATTCGGTTTTCAGAGGGGCTTGTCCGGCAGTGCAAGGACCAGGGGTGGAAGGTATGCTCGTTTGACCGAAACGAGGAACCTCAAGATATAAAAGAAAAGGAAGGGAGCAGTCTTGAATGGGGCACAGAAAGTGTGCTCTCAAAGGAAACCCGGATTCCAGACATCATCTTCGATAGGGGTGATGTGGGCAAAGAGCCGATGATCCGTGTGCTTGGAAGGACCCCGGATGAAGTGGTAGATAAGGTACTTGAATTAGCTCAAAGCTGAAAGCTGAAAGCTCAAAGTTGAAAGCCCTATCAACGACTTGTCCGGATTAGGATGTTCCGAGCATTTCCACAACAGCAGCAGCAACAGTTTCAGGAGTAAAACCAAATTTTTCCAAAACAACAGCCCCTGGTGCAGAAGTCCCAAAGCGCTCAATCCCGATCACCCTGCCCTCGAGCCCAACGTAGCGTTCCCATCCCATGGGTACAGCCGCCTCAACAGCTATGCGAGCCTTTACCTTGGCCGGCAACACTTCTTCACGATAATCCGCCTCTTGGGCCTCAAAAACCTCCCAGCTCGGCATGCTGACTACCCGAACCGCAACTCCTTGCCGGACGAGTTTCTCATAGGCAGCCAGTGCTATATGGATCTCTGAGCCGGTTGCAAGGATCAGGGCTTCAGGCGTTCCCTGTGGCGCTTCTGCCAGGATGTAAGCCCCCCGGTGCAGACCCTCGGCTGACGCAAACCCGGTTCGGTCAATGATTGGAAGCTTCTGCCGACTCAGGATCAAGGCCGACGGGCCCTCCTGCCGGTTCAAGGCAAGCTGCCAGGCAACCGCTGTCTCGTTGGCATCGGCTGGTCGCAGGACCACCAAATTGGGTATTGCCCGTAGAGAGGCTATCTGTTCAACGGGCTGGTGGGTAGGCCCATCCTCTCCCACAGCCACTGAGTCATGGGTGAAGACATAGATGACACGCAGCTTCATTAGTGCGGCCAAGCGTATGGCCGGTCTCATGTAGTCGGCAAAGACCAGGAACGTGCCCCCGTAAGGTACAAGGCCAGGGCTAAGGGCCATGCCGTTTAGTATGCCTCCCATGGCGTGCTCGCGTATGCCGAAATGGATGTTTCTCCCGCACGGATCCGTCTTAATTACGCCTAGACCTTTGACAAAGGTTTTATTGGAAGGGGCAAGATCGGCAGAGCCCCCCAGCAGGCCTATTAGGCCGGGGGCCACGGCCTCAAGAACCTTGCCTGAAGCGCTGCGGGTAGCTATGGGGCCGTCGTCGGGTGTGAACCTGGGGAGGGCTTCTTCCCAGCCCTCGGGCCATTTTCCTTCGTGGCATTCATTCCACTGACGGCCCAGATCCGGATATTCCTTGGCGTAGGCGTCAAGAAGGCGTGTCCATTCTGCCTCCAACTCACGGCCCCTTTCCTTGCACGTTTGAAAATGAGCAAGGGTTTCTTCCGGGACATGAAACTGCGTCTCTGGCCAGTTGAATCGTTCCCTGACCAGCTTCACTTCCTCTGCGCCCATGGGTTCGCCGTGAGCCGATGCATTGTCCTGCTTATTCGGGCTTCCGTATCCGATGTGGGTGCGCGCAATTATCAGAGAGGGGCTGTCCGTTTCTGCCTGCGCTGCGGTTATGG
The DNA here is from genome assembly GCA_030613145.1 of Desulfobacterales bacterium. Classification (GTDB taxonomy): domain Bacteria; phylum Desulfobacterota; class Desulfobacteria; order Desulfobacterales. The sequence continues at coordinate 2,967 of JAUWMM010000103.1, forward strand.
CTGTTGTAATCTGAGACAGGTCGTAGCCGTCCACCTTCTGTACATGCCAACCGTAGGCCTGAAAACGAAGGCCGACATCCTCGGTGAAGGTAAGGTCAGTGCCCCCCTCGATAGTAATGCGGTTGTCCAGGTAGACGTAGATCAAGCGTCCCAAGCCGAGATGTCCTGCCATGGAGGCCGCTTCCGAGGCTATCCCTTCCATCATGTCCCCATCGCTGACCAGGGCATATATATAATAGTCGACCAGGGGGTATCCGGGCCTGTTGAAATACTGGCCAAGGTATTCCTGGGCTATGGCCATGCCCACTGCATTAGAAAACCCTTGGCCCAAAGGGCCGGCCGTGGTCTCCACGCCCGGAGTGAGCCCGTATTCGGGGTGGCCTGCCGTAATGCTGTCCCACTGACGGAACTGGCGGATATCTTCAAGAGAGACCTCGTAGCCTGTCAAATGAAGGAGGGCGTACAGGAGCATAGACCCGTGGCCCGCTGACAGAACAAACCGGTCTCGGTTCGGCCATTGAGGGTTGGCCGGGTTGTGTTTCAAAAACCGGGTCCACAGGGCGTATCCAATGTCTGCAGCCTCCATCGGCATGCCTGGATGCCCGGAGCGGGCTTTTTCCACGGCATCTACAGCAAGCATCCGTATGGTGTTAATACAAAGCTGATTGAGCCTGTTTTCCTGATCCACGTTTTCAACCTCTGAGGTGGTTTGTCGAGCAGATTTCACTTCCTTCCTCCATGTTCGTTATACGTTATAGGTTATTAGTTATAGGGCAGCGCCGATTGGCCGCCGTACATATTGCACAATATTGCGGTATTTAAAAGTCTTTTTGAAGGGGAGAGTTTCGGGCTCAATGATCCCTATTTTGATGGCATATTTCACCATTGCCACAAGGTCATGGATGCCGAGTTTCTACATAATACTGATACTTGCTATTGTGGCCTTATCGTTTGGAGAACCAGAAGCCGGGCTTGTTGAAAAACAAGGGCGGAACAATACTGCGAAGAAGGTGGCAATCTATTTGATGAAACGGTATGCCGGCCTGGACAAACCCCCTCCCCTTTTTGCAAGGATCTAACAGGTCGCCTTTGGATATAACAAATAATTTGTATTTTCAACATGTTGGATGCAGTATGTGTAAGTTGGATAACGATAAAACAGAGCCGCAGATTGTGTGTCAGGAGAGAACGGAATGGTTTTCGAAAATTGACAATGCCCGGATTATAGTATAAGGAATTAAATTTTACCCGTGTACTCACATCCCCCGGAGAAAGCTTCGTTTTGCGGGAGGCTTGCCATGAGGTCGTACAAAGAAGGAATTGCCTGTCAATACCTGAAAGAAACAAAATATGACCGTGAGTCGATTATTCGCAGAGATGACCTCGGGCCGATTCCAAGACCCCCTGTCTACAAGGACTACCTTGATTCTCCCAAAATCACTTTGCCAAATCCCGCCTTTGAAAAAATAGAAAGCCTGTGGGACATCTTGAATCAACGACGCTCAAGGAGGCGTTATACCTCTGAGCCAATCAGCATGACAACCCTTGCAACCCTGCTTTGGGCTGCCCAGGGCATCACCCTTTCGGCCCCTAACTATCAGTTTAGGACGGCCCCTTCGGCCGGCGCCCTCTATCCTGTGGAAACCTACCTTGGCATCCACCATGTTTCAGATCTGAAACATGGTATCTATCATTTCAATGTGCTTGATTTTGCCTTAGAAGAGATCACTCTGGGCAACTTCAGCGAGCACCTGACCCTCGCTGCACTGGATCAGGCCATGGTGAGGCGGGGGGCAGTGGTTTTCATATGGACGGCTATAGTGCTGCGCTCCATGTGGAAATATCGAAACCGGTGCATTCGCTATATCTTTATGGACGCCGGCCACATTGCTCAAAATCTCCAGGTTGCAGCCACTGCCATGGGCCTTGGGTGCTGCCCTATGGGGGCCTTTTATGACGAGGAGGTCAACCAAATAATCAGAGTTGACGGGGAGGAAGAGACTGCAATCTACCTGGCAGCAGTAGGCAACCTATGAGGATCGATGATTAAAAGGGGCAAAATGGCATCCAGAAATCTTGCACAAATGCAAAATGATGCGCTCGAAATTTTCCGGACAGGTGTTGAGGCTGTGGAACCTTCAGCAGCCGTCAAACGGTATTGCAGGCGGGAAGGCAATCGGCTCTTGGTTCACCAGGATGCCTATGACCTTACCGAATTTAAACGCATTTACGTGATTGGGGCGGGAAAGGCCGGCGCACCCATGGCCAAGGCTGTGGAGGAGATCCTGGAGGGCAGGATCACCGAGGGTGTCATTAATGTAAAATACGGTCACCTGGCCAAAGTGAGTCACGTAAAAATCATCGAAGCTGGCCATCCGGTGCCGGATGAGGCAGGCTTGGAAGGAACACGTGCCATCCTGGACTTGGCCTCCAGGGCAGAAAAAGGAGACCTGGTGCTGTGCCTCATCTCAGGTGGCGGATCGGCCCTCCTTCCCCTTCCTGCCGCAGGTCTCAGCCTTCAGGACAAGCAGGATACCACAAGGGTTCTTCTTGCATGTGGGGCTACAATCCATGAGATCAATTCGGTGCGCAAGCATATATCCGGCGTCAAAGGAGGCAACCTGGCGCGGGCGGCGTACCCTGCAACCCTGATCTCCCTGATACTCTCAGACGTAGTCGGAGACGATTTGGATGTGATCGCCTCAGGTCCCACAGTGCCCGATTCCAGTAGCTTTCAGGATTGCCTAAATATCTTTGACAAGTATGGCATTCGTGAAAAAGTGCCTGAATCTGTTTTGAATCATATCCGGAAAGGGATTAAGGGAAAGGTCCCTGAGACACCAAAGCCGGCAGATCCCGTCTTTACCCGCACACAAAGCGTAATCGTGGGAAGCAATCTGGCGTGCGTGGAGGCCGCTGGGGAAAAGGCACGTAAGCTTGGATATCATACGCTGGTGCTTTCAACCATGATCGAAGGGGAGACCAGAGAGGTTGCCTATGTCCACGCCGCCATAGCAAAAGAGGTCTTGAAAAGTGGCTACCCCCTTTCACCTCCTGCCTGTGTCCTATCAGGGGGTGAGACCACGGTTACAATCAAGGGCAGAGGGCTGGGTGGACGCAACCAGGAATTTGTGCTTGCCGCAGCAATGTGTCTGAATGGACAGGAAGGGATTGTGATGTTGAGCGCCGGCACCGATGGGACCGATGGTCCGACGGATGCGGCCGGTGCTGTTGCTGATGGCCGGACTATTCAAAGGGCTGAAGAACTTGGGCTGAATCCAGCGGATTTCTTGTCCAACAACGATGCCTATCACTTCTTTGAAAAGCTTGGCGGCCTTGTCAAGACCGGGCCTACAAATACGAATGTGATGGATCTGCGCATCATGTTGGTAGCTTAGTCCTTCAATTCATTAATTCGATGACGAATTTATTTACTCAGGACTTAGTGCTGCCTTCGGTCATGAGCTCAGGCCGAATGGAGTGAGCATTTATTCCAATGTTATTTGTCAAAATACGTGACCGTAATTGCGAATCGAAGCACTTAAAACAATGAAGGAGGGGTGATCGTGAGCGAATTCCACCAAGAAGGTTATATTACGACTATCCACGGGTTTTACGATCTTTTTGACCCTGAAGAACATCAGATGCGGCTGGAGAAAAAATTGGAGAAGTTCTCAAGACACTTGTGCATCAGCCTTCTTCTGCCCTCCCTTTACGAC
>JAUWMM010000189.1 GCA_030613145.1 Desulfobacterales bacterium
TTAGGGACGCATCCAAACTGATTTTGAAGGGATGTGAACGTCTCCTGCTTGCCCTGAAAAAAAAGGCCATGACTTACAAAGACACCTTGATGGTCGGCCGGTCCCACGGCATACACGCCGAACCTATCACCTTTGGCCTGAAGCTGGCCCTGTGGTACGAAGAAATGCAACGAAATCGCAGGCGCATGGAGCGGGCCACTGAAACCATATGTGTAGGTAAGATCTCAGGGGCTGTTGGCACCTATGCCAATATTTCACCAAAGGTGGAAGCTTACGTGTGTCGAAAACTGCGCCTCCAGCCTGCGGCCATTTCCAACCAGATTATCCAGAGAGATCGCTATGCTGAGTACTTTACCACGTTGGCCATAATAGCCTCCACAATAGAAAAAATCGCGATAGAGATTCGCCATCTGCAAAGGACAGAGGTCTTAGAGGCTGAGGAATATTTTTCAAAAGGGCAAAAAGGGTCCTCTGCAATGCCTCATAAGCGCAACCCAGTGGGCTGCGAGAACCTGTCAGGCCTGGCAAGGTTAGTTCGCTCAAATGCCGCCGCTGCCATGAACAACATCGCGCTGTGGCATGAGAGAGATATTAGCCATTCTTCGGTAGAAAGGGTGATTGCCCCCGACAGCACTATTCTGCTTGACTACATGCTAAACCGAATGGCAGGAATCATAGGCAAGCTGGTCGTCTATCCCAAGCGGATGCAGCAAAACCTGGAACTCACCCAGGGGCTTATATTTTCACAGCAAATACTCCTTGCCCTAGCCAAGAAAGGTGTGAGCCGTCAAGCAGCCTATAACATGGTTCAAAAACATGCTATGGTGGCGTGGAAGAAAAAAGGGGACTTTAAGGAACTTGTCTTAAATGATTCGGATATTCAAAACTACTTGAAACCCGATGAGATTGATACACTCTTTGATGCAAAGGCCCAGTTGAGACATGTAAACACCATCTTTGCTCGGGTTTTTGATAGCTGAAAGCTCAAAGGAGAGTTGATTCTTGTAACGGGTTCACCTGTGAACGCCTGTCGAATAACGAATAACGAAAACAAAGGAGGTATTTATCTTGATTGACATTGCATATGCCCTGGGCACCGGTGGGGGCACATCCGGACAGACCGGCGGGGGATTTGGGGCCTTGGTCCCCCTGATTCTGATGTTTGCCATATTCTATTTCCTTCTTATACGGCCCCAGCAAAAGAAACAGAAACTGCACCGCCAGTTGCTAACCAGCCTCAAGAAGGGCGACCGCGTTATCACAACCGGCGGGCTGTATGGACGGATTACGGGCCTTACAGACACCGTTGTAACACTTGAGATTTCAGAAAAAGTGCGTGTAAAGGTGGGACGCGGCAACATCTCTGGGTTGGCGCAGGGCGAAAATCCCAGCCCTAAATGAGAATAGATACTGGATGCTGGTTACTGGATACCGGATGCTGATTATTCGTTTCACCTTCTTTTAAATCCGCATTAGCGCAAGGTTGCGTCTGGCGGCTTGACACGAAGTGAAGCTTGCGCCAAAACATTACACCTCGTGTCCGCATTCCGTATTCGCATCGTTCCACAACCGGAAATACTATATCAAAGACTGTGTGATGGTTGCAAAAGGAGTAACGAATTGAAGCACCTTAAGTGGAAGCTTTTTCTCGTTGTAGCGCTTATAGTAGTGGCATTTGTCTATACAGTGCCATCGGTCTTTTCCAACCTCCCTAACTGGTGGAGGACTCTGGGTATCCTTCCCAGTGAAAAGATCCAGCTGGGCCTCGATCTTCAAGGGGGCATGCATCTTGTACTAGAAGTTCAAACCCAGAAAGCAGTTGAAAACAGGATAGAACGCACTGTTCAAGATCTGCGGGACACCATGAGAAAAGCGGGCGTTCGATATACAGGGCTCGAGCGGGTAGAAGAGATTCAAATATCGGTCCGCATACCGAACGAGCAAAGCATCGAAGCTTTCGACAAAACGCTTGACAAGGAGTTCGCATGGCTGCGGCTCGTATCCAGAAGCCATGACGGCGAAGGTGTTGTTGTTCGGCTCGATCTACCTGAACAGGAAGTCAAGTATATAAAAGATATGGCTTCTAAGCAGGCCATGGAAACCATTCGAAACCGGATTGATCAGTTCGGCGTCAGCGAACCCGATATACGTCGCCAGGGGGAAAACCGCATCCTGATTCAGCTCCCTGGGATAAAGGACCCTCAAAGGGCCATCAACCTGATCGGACAGACAGCTCTCCTGGAATTCAAACTGGTGAATGAGGACCATAATGTAGAGAAAGCCCTCAAAGGAAAAATTCCGCCAGGCAATGAGATCCTTTATCAAACCAGCGAAGACAAGGTCACAAGGCGTATTTCAAAGATCCCGTTTTTAGTCCAAAAACGAACCTACCTCACCGGAGAGCACCTGACCGATGCAAGGGTTCAAATCGACACCCAATTTGGTGAGCCTTATGTTTCCATGAACTTTGACAGAGAGGGAGCCCGGCTTTTTGAACGGATTACTGAAGCGAACGTAAAAAAACGCCTTGCCATTGTTCTGGACGACCGCATTTACTCAGCCCCGGGTATCCAGGAAAAGATCAGCGGAGGCGAAGCACGCATTACCGGCAATTTCACAACGGAAGATGCCAGAGACCTGGCCATCGTCCTGCGGGCCGGTGCCCTGCCTGCCCCGGTCAAGATTCTTGAAGAACGCACTGTTGGGCCATCCCTGGGACGGGATTCTATCGAAAAAGGGCTCCTTTCCATGTGGGTCGGCGGTATCCTTGTCGTTCTATTCATAGCAATCTATTACAAAGGAGCCGGTATTATTGCAAATGTCGCCCTTTGTCTAAATATCATATTCATTTCAGCGGGCCTGGCTTTCTTTCAGGCAACGCTCACGCTTCCGGGCATAGCCGGAATAATCCTCACCATTGGGATGGCAGTGGATGCCAATGTCATCATCTTTGAACGTGTTCGTGAGGAGGTTCGGCTGGGTAAAACACCCAGAGCTGCTGTGGATGCCGGTTACGCCAGGGCTACAATGACTATCCTGGACGCCAATGTAACCACACTAATCGCAGCCCTGGTTCTCTTTCAATTTGGAACCGGGCCCATAAAGGGCTTTGCCGTCACCCTCAGCATTGGCATACTGGCGAGCCTTTTTACGGCTATTGTGGTTACAAGATTGATTTTTGACTATCTGGTTTTTCAGAAACGTGTACGGCACCTGAGCATCTAAAAACTCCATACGGACTTAAAGCATGCAGTTTATCAAACCTGACATTAATATCGATTTCATAGGAAAAAGAAAAATCGCCTTTGTAGGCTCCATGATCCTGATCGCAATCAGCATCATCTCACTTGTAATAAAATCAGGGCCAAAGTATGGAGTCGATTTCGCTGGCGGAACCGTGGTTCAAGTCAAGTTTTCAAAAGAGATTGAACCCGGAGACATCAAGACTGCCCTCAGATCGCTGGGCCTGGGTATCACTTCGGTTCAGGGGTTTGGAGAAAAGAAAGAACATGAGTTTTTGATCAGGGCAGCCGAAGCGACCGAGGCACTGGAAAGTCTTGCCTCTGAAATCAAACAAGACCTTGAGACTGCATATCCCCAAAACAAGGTGGAAGTGCGTCGTGTGGAAATGGTGGGTCCGAAGGTGGGAAAAGACCTTCGGGAAAAAGCGCTATTAGCCATGTTTTCTGCTCTTCTTTTTATTGTGGTCTATATCTCGGGTCGATTCGAGCTCAAATGGATGGTAAGCATCCTCATGGCTGCATGTCTTTTTGCAACCCTTTTCGTATTTGCCAAATTTCGTCTCAGCATCCCGATTCTGATTATGATCGCAATGCTGATCACCCTGGCATTGACTTTCTATCTGAAGCTGAGATTCGCTATGGGGGCTATAGCGGCCTTGATACACGATGTTATTATTACAGTGGGGGTCTTCTCCCTTACCAACAGAGAGTTTAACCTTACGATTATTGCAGCCCTTTTAACCATCATAGGCTATTCTCTTAACGACACGATCATCGTGTTTGACCGTATCCGCGAAAACTCCCGTAAATATCACCGGCAACCTTATGAACAAGTCATAAACCGCAGTATCAACGAAACCTTGAGCCGGACACTGCTCACATCCATGACCACCTTGGTGGTGGTCGTAGCCCTTTTTGTGCTCGGAGGAGGCATCATCCACGATTTTGCCTTTGCCCTGATTATTGGCATTATCGTTGGAACCTATTCCTCGGTTTATGTAGCAAGCCCTGTCCTGATTATCTGGCAGCAAGCCATGAAAAAGCCTATTGGTAAAAAAAGGAATAGACGGCGGTGATTATCGTTATTCCAAAATTCTAACCCGGACAAGCCGGAACCAAAAAAGATTTGATGCTGGTTCCTGGATTCTTGATACTGGATGTGTGGTTCTTGATTCTTGATTCCGTTCATCCAGTATCCAGCGACCAGTATCAAGCATCTGTAACAAATACAAAAACAACATATTAGTCGATGTTGCGACTCCAAATGCCTAAATCCTAAATTGTCTAAAAACCCCACATACGTCCATTCCGCTGAAAATCCTTGACACAGCCACCCCCTTATTCGTATACGGGCCAAGCTCGGGAAGTTACAGTGTACTGGATTCCGGATTGAATATTACTCCCGTCTCGGAAATTTTAGTAACATTTTACGTGTCTGAAAATAGGGCTTTTTTCAAAAAACTAAGGGCTTGCGCAAGAATAACTTGACAGAATTGGCGCTCAGATTTGGGTTAGATTTGGACGATCCGATTGAGCAAAACCACAGGAATAGCTGGCTATTTCGCGGATTTTGCGCCCGCCCTGGCGCTATGCGACAGACTGACTGGTATACTTTGTTTTCCGTTGGAACCGCAAAATTAGCTCACTAAAGCCTATAGACCAGGTCTGGGCCAGGGAATGAGTATCGGCCAAAGATAGCCTGAAGCTGGGATGCCAAAATGGTAAGTT
>JAUWMM010000226.1 GCA_030613145.1 Desulfobacterales bacterium
CCATTGGTGTTAGGGTGGGGGTGAAAATGATTCACTGCGCGTACGGCCGAAGGAGGATGCAGAAAGGTTGTTTTCGTGTGGCTCTGATTTGGTACGTGCTTCGTGCATGGCAATTCGGCGAAGTGGATATCTTGCTCAAAAGTGGCATTTCTTTTCTCAAAGTACGACTTTATTACACAAATCGTTGTATGTGATTGCTTGTGCGATATTAGCTAACTATCTGGAAAATAAAAGAAACTGCACAGATTCCTGAAGTTGGCATGAAGTTTTCATATAATTATTCGAAAAAACGGATCTGATTTGTGCTGACGTATTAGGCGCTTAGCGCCGCAACATCGATAAAAGGTCGTCTATGTTATGTAACATGTTGTTTTTGTATTTGTTACAGATGCTGGTTTCTGGATGCTGGATACTGGATAAACCAGAATTAAGAATCAAGGACCATACATCCAGTATCAAGTATCAAGGATCCAGTATCCATCAACAAGAATCCAGGAACCAGCATCAAATCTTTTGAGGTGTATTTACAAAAGCACATCTGGGAGGGATAAATATGGAGCATAGGCCGCGGGACAACGGAGGGAGACGTTCAAGGATTGATCGAAGGCAATTTTCCTATAGTAGCCATATACCGGAAAGACGAACCACTGAGGAAAAGAGAAGCGGTCTGGATCGCAGAAGCGGTGCGGATCGCAGAGACGATCTGGATCGCAGAAGGACATTTAATGTTTAAGAGGTATGCACATGATTTTCTTTAATCGGCTTTTTATAGGCGCAATCCTTATTGATACACCTGTAATGCGGCCCCTCTTTTTTGGTAGTGCGCTGTGTCAGAAAAGGTGCCCCGCAATCGGGGCAAGATTGAGGCACAGGTTTGTCCCATATGGCAAAAGTACAGGTCGGATAACGTGTGCAACCATAAAACAGCTTACCTCGTTTTGATCTTCTCTCAACAATCTCCCCATCGCATCCTTTCTCAGGACACTTGACACCGGTTGGCTCGGGCTGAAGGCGGATGGATTTCGTATTCAGAGAGCGGGTGTTCTTGCAGGCCGGGTAGGCAGAGCAGCCAAGGAATTGGCCAAAACGACCCTGTTTTTGAACCATTGGGTTTCCGCATTTTTCGCATATTTCATTAGTAGGCTGGTCCGCGACTGGTTGATCTATCTCAATCTGCCCCTTTTCATTGCGGGTGTAATTGCGTGTAAATTTGCAATCAGGGTAGCCTGAACAGGCGAGAAAAGGTCCATTCCTTCCAACCTTGATTCTGAGGGATTGACCACATTCCGGGCAGTTTAGATCAACAGCTAAACCTTTTCCTTTGACACTGTGCATTTCCTTTGCAGCATTCTCCAGGTCCTTTTTGAATGTGTCATAAAAACTTTCCAGCATAGCAACTGCATCGATTTCGCCTTCCTCGATTCTATCAAGATTGTCCTCCATACGCGCTGTAAAATCTACATTTAGGATGTCCGGAAAACTCTCCGTCAAGAGATCGTTGACAATAAAACCGAGTTCGCTTGGTTTGAAAAAACCTTTAACCATGTCAACGTATCCCTTTTCTCTAATGGTAGTCAGAATTGTTGCATAGGTACTCGGTCTTCCGACACCGTTTTCTTCCAGCTCTTTGACAAGTGATGCTTCTGAAAACCGTGGGGGTGGTTGAGTAAAATGCTGTTTAGGTTCCAGTTGATGGCATTTTAGGGACATTCCTTCAGACAGTGGTGGCAGTAAGTCCTTGACGGCTAATTGATTTTGGCTCTCATTAGAGGAGGTATACAGGGCCGTAAAGCCGGGAAAACGCATCACCGAACCAGAGGCCTGAAAAATGTAGGGTCCCGCCGAGATGGTCACCGATGTTCGATCAAGAAGGGCCGGTTTCATCTGGCAGGCCACGAAACGCTGCCAGATCAACTCGTAGAGAGCCAACTGATCCTTGGAAAAAAACTGGGCGACATCTTTTGGCTTACGAAAGACCGATGTCGGGCGTATAGCCTCATGGGCGTCTTGCACCTTCTTTTTGTTTTTAAAGACGCTGGGTTTAGTTGGCAGGTATTCTTGGCCGAAATGCTCCTCTATAAGCTGTCGGGCTTCATCGATAGCCTCCTGAGCGATACGGGTAGAATCTGTGCGCATATAAGTAATAAGGCCTACTGGTTCTCCAGGACCGAGTTCGAGTCCTTCGTAAAGCTGCTGGGCGACTATCATGGTCTTCTTGGCAGAAAATCCTAGTTTTCGAATTGCATCCTGCTGGAGTTTGCTGGTGGTAAAGGGCGGGAGTGGATTTCTTTTCTGGGTCTTATGGACAACCTTTTGTACACTGAAACTGGCCTTTGCAAGATCCTTGAGGATGGACTGAGATGCTTTTTTGTCTGGAATTCGAAGCTTCTTGTTATGTTTCTTGATGAGCTTGGCAAAAAAAGACGGGGGGGAATCGCCTTCAAGCTGTGCAGTGAGACTCCAATACTCTTCAGGTAGAAATGCGTGAATTTTCCTTTCACGTTCGCATATCATGCAGACTGCTACCGACTGAACGCGACCTGCGCTTAAGCCACGCAGAACCTTTTGCCACAGGATAGGCGAAATCTGATATCCTACGAGACGATCCAGGATCCTCCTGGCCTGCTGCGACTCAAACTTGTGCTTGTCAAGCTGTTGAGGGGAGGCCATTGCAGCGCGTATGGCGTTTTGTGTCAGCTCATGAAATAGCACACGATGAAATCTTCGTCCCTTTTTTTTGAGGACCTCGGCTGTGTGCCATGCTATGGCCTCACCTTCCCGGTCCGGGTCTGGTGCCAGGTAGATATCGTTCAGGTTGGCAGCTGCCTTTTTTAGGGCGCGAATAACCTTTTCTTTACCAAGTACGGTTGTGTATTGGGGCTTGAATCCGTGTTCAATGGAAACACCGAGTTCCTTGACCGGCAGATCTTTGATGTGGCCTACGGTAGCGGCTATTTCAAAATCATCGCCAAGGTATTTCTTCAGAGTTCTGATCTTTGTGGGCGACTCAACAACAACAAGTGATTTGCTCAAGGGGTATCCTTTCTATAGTGTTGTGGATTCAGTTCCATAGTTCCAAGATTAGTATTTTTTCCGGCAGAAAATTTAAAAACAATCACGAAAACACGAAAGTACGAAAGCACGAAAGAGAAAAAGAACGAAAAAGACCAAAGCACAATTAAATGCAATGCGCCTAAAATTCAATGTGAGAGACTTTGGCAATTTGTCATTGGGATTTGACTCGACATTTGGTTTTAGTATCTGAAATTGCTTCTTTTCGTGTTTTCGTACTTTCGCGCTTTCGTGATAAGATTTTTTTGTTTTGGTTCCGGCTTGTCCGGGTCAAGGTTCACATCTAGCAAAAAACTTGCCAGGGCTTTGCGTGACCACGCCCTTCAACTCCAGATGTAACAGGAGGCTTGAGACCTGTGCTACTGAAAGTGATAGGCGTCGAACCAGCTTATCAATGTGCTCCGGATAAGGGCTCAGTTCATCTATGACCATTTTTTCTTCTTTTGTCAGTGATATGGTCGGCTCATGCTTGGTAGCTACAGATGGTATCGGCCGGGCGATGTTCAACTCTTCAATTATGTCATCCACATGCTCCACGAGTTTTGCACCTTCCTTGATCAAGCGATGGGTGCCCATACTTTTGAAGGAGGTAATACTGCCCGGCACGGCAAATACCTCACGACCCTGCTCGGTTGCTAGACGCGCTGTGATGAGACTGCCACTTTTGTGGGTGGCTTCAACAATGACTGTGCCGAGGGCGAGACCACTGATTATCCGGTTTCTTGTAGGGAAGTTGTGAGCTTCGGGCGGAGTTAAATACCGGAATTCGGAAATGACTGCCCCGTTTTCGGCAATCCGGTAAAACAGGCTCTTGTTTTCAGCCGGGTATACAGTACCCAGGCCGCATCCCAACACAGCAATCGTTTTGCCTCCTGCAGCCAGTGCCCCTATGTGGGCAGCAGAGTCAATGCCGCGTGCCATTCCGCTCACCACGGTAAACCCACGTCGGGCCAGACCACCACTCAGACGTTCGGTAGCTTTGTGGCCATAAGATGTCGCATTTCGGGACCCCACAATTGCAATATTCAGACTATCCGAGTGAAGTCTGCCATAGACATAAAGCAGAGGAGGGGGATCGTGTATGTGGCGCAAAAGGGTAGGGTAGTCAGGATCTGAAAAGGTGATGATGCCAACGGAATTCTTCTGAGTAAGGTCCAGATCCTCTTGAACCTCCTTGGGAATTTTGTAGCTTTTAATGACAGATGCCAGACGATGATTAATCCCTTCTACCTCCAAAAGTTTTTCTCTTGAGGCCGAGAAAA
>JAUWMM010000043.1 GCA_030613145.1 Desulfobacterales bacterium
TTGAAAGATGAACGTCGAACATCGAACTCGCCAGAGGCGAGCAAGCACTTGTCCGCCGCTGGCGCGGTCGATGTTCATTTTTTTCAGTAAACCGTCCCCAGTCCATCCGGTGCAAAAACAACGTAGCGCTTATGCACCACCCCCCGAGGTCGGTGAGTCAAGATGGATGGACACTAACTCTATGAATATATCCATTGTCTCATGAGGGGAATGACCTTTTTGTTCCAGTCCTCTGAAACCCTCATTGTTATGAATTGCCTGAAGAGGTTATCCGTAAACTGGAGGGCCTTATCATAAAGGTATACCTTTTCAAGCACAGCCCCCTCTAAATCCTCTTCAGAAACCATAGGTCCGGTCTGGGGGCACCTTAGACCCACAATATGCAGGCTTTCCGCTTTAATGGTAAGGCGCCATTCCTGATCTCCTGTGATGTAAGAAAGATTAACCTCTGTTACGACAGCCCCTTTTCTCAGCGCCAAAACACCCTCTTCAAGGCCCGCGTCGTCGCCCTTTATGGTAATGCTTTCCAATGTGTCCTTTTGCCTGTTCTCAAGTACAATCCGATTGCCGATCTGCAGGGACACGAGTTCTTGATCCAGTTTTCTTATCTTATCTTGATCCCTTTCAATGACAAACCATAACCATGTGAGGTACTCATAGCCCAAGAACTTATAACGATTGTAAGAAATGGCAACGTCTAGCATGTTTTACTCCGTGAAGTCTGTAGCAGAAAGTTTAACCAGGATATCGCGCTGTGTATCAGAAAGGCCCATCACGAGATCAGCGGCGGTGTACGGGAATAGTCTGATAAGGGGAAGCTGAAACGACTTGAAAAACAGTGTCTCCAATTCTTCATTGGCTGATTTCAAGGTCGAGCAAAACCACAAAGAAGACTCTTCATAATTCCATATAAGATCGTAAACGTTTGGTGTTGCAGGGATACGCAAGGTAAGAGCACTTATGACATGTTCTTTTATCATCCGTCTTTCGTCGCGTGACAAATATTGTCGTCCGGTCTCAGCAAGCCGCCTGGCCGCTTCCATGTCACAATGTTTCTTTATGACTGAGGAGGGTACGATCTTCTTGTCTATTCTTAATGAAAAGATAAAATAGGTGCCGATAACAAAGGACGAACCTTCAAAATTCGGGTTAAATGGCTTGTCAAATGATGTCCAGCCAACAGTCTTGTCTGAAATATCATCATCTACCTCCGGAATCACATTCTTCTTGAGGCACTTAGCCATTGTTTCAAGAACAGGCCCTTCAAGTTTGCCTTCAACCCTGTAACGCGTTATAGAAACAGCAGATGACAAAAGCCCCATAATCCTGCTCTACCTCCGTTCTTTTTAAACCACATTAGACTGATAACTGATCAGTCTAAAGTTCGCATAATTACCTGAAATTATTAACAGCTAATTCCCCCCTTTCCTAAAGGGGGGTTAGGGGGGATTTTTGGGTAACTTCCTGAAATCCCCCTAAATCCCCCTTTAAAAAGGGGGACTTTAAGACTTGTTTCCGAGAACTTTAGACTCTCAAGTGATAAAGACTATGCCCGAAAACAGTCTCCATTTTGCTCCGTGAATTCAAAGGGCGAAACATAAGAGAGACGGGGACGCGTTGTCAAGAGGAAAGCACTCGGAGGATATTTCTATCCCGAACTATTCAAACGTCCGGACCGAATGGATTTCAGACGCCTCTTGCGAAACAGGTGCGCCAAAAAGAACGGTGTGGCAAGAGCACACAGGATGAGCCCCGCCCAGCGAAAATAATGAAGCCAAGCCGGCCCTGTCCCCACCCCTGCAAAAAATTGCCAGCTGTTGTAAGCGTAATAGCCCGCCAGGAGGATAAAGCCGCCACAGAACAACAAGTAGAAAGCCCGCCGCCCGTGCCTGAGGTAGAAACAGGCAAAGACTATAGCATGTATGACGAATATGGCGGCAAGCATCGTTTCCTTCACAGTGTCTACTTATTCTCCCTGTGCATTTGAACGGTAACTTACCAAAGGATGGTTCTCTCTGCAACTATGACAGCTTTGTAAAAAATCAATTTTACTCACCCCGGTGAAAACCGGAGTCCAGAGCCTTTGTAACTAGCTGAATAAACTGGATTCCGGCTTTCGCGACTCGACTGAGCTCGCCGAAGTCCGGAATGACAGAAAGGGGTGTTTTTCGACTTTTTACGAATGCATCAACTATGAGTATTGTTTTGATATCTCTACCGGGTTGGGCCGAAGAGGATTCAATTCATCAAGAGTAAACAGGCTGTTACCCAAATCCCTTTTATAGTTCCATGATTGTACACTCGGGAAAAGACGTGCTATTTTAAGGATAGCTAAGAAGCACAGAGCCTATGAAGAAAGTCGCTTATCATGGTTGTAACATTTAAGAATCTCTCAGCAGATCAGTCTAATACATACGGACTGGTCCTGTCCTCAGCTGGCATCTCGCATCGTACGAGAAAAGGGGAGCTTGGGTGGAACATACTGGTAAATGATACAGAATACCAAAAAGCCCTTAACACGATCGAACGATACCTTATAGAGAACCAGGATTTTTATCCATCGGATAAACCCTTTTCTCATGAATACCACAAGACATTCACGGGACTATGGGTATGCGGCATATTGCTGGCATCCCATCTGGCAATAACAATAGGCAATAACAGTCGGGTTTTCATCATAGCCTACGGTTCATCGGCCTTTCACATTTTGCACGGCGAATTGTACAGGAGCGTGACCTCGTTGATGATTCACGCGAACGCCTTGCACCTTGCAGGCAATATCCTTGGAATCGCCGTATTTGGCACCGCCGTCTGTACCATCACGGGTTGGGGCGTTGGCTGGCTTATGATCCTTGTGACCGGCATAGCCGGCAACATTATGAACGCCGTCTTGTACCAGGCAGGCCATCTTTCAGTCGGAGCTTCTACCGCTGTGTTCGGAGCACTCGGCATCCTGGCCGCGCAACAGTTCTCCAAGAAATTCAGACTTCCCGGTCAGCGAATGAAGGCGTGGCTTCCCCTAGGTGCTGGTCTGGCCCTCCTTAGTATTCTTGGTTCAGGGGAACATACTGACTTGATGGCCCACCTTTTTGGCTTTATGGCGGGAATTATTCTGGGGGCCATTTACGGCCTTCTTGTGAAACGGCCGGCAGCAAGGGCCTATCAGGCTTGTTTCCTTCTTATAGCTTTAAGCGTCCTTACCATGTCGTGGATAATGGCCTTTGGCCACGGGTGAGGCCAGAATAAACTTCGCCCTGCTTAACCGCTTATCACGTCTAATATGGACAAATAGGCAACTAAATCTCACTATACCGAGTGCGAGGTTTCAAGGGAAACTTCGTGCATGACAGACTCCGATTAACAGCGATAATATTGCATATTTGCCCAATCTATGCTTGACTCAAAACGTTCATGCTTCCATTGTTGTGGTTAGAGAAACAGTGTGGCTTCTGGCCGGATTATTGTGATATTCTTCTCAGATAACGAAATCTAAGATGCTAAGCAGGATTATTATTGAGGCTTTCAAGCGGATAGCCGTAGTATACGGTACTGCCTTCTTATTGGTTTTAGCCGTGTGGTTATTGCAGCCCGCCCTCTCCCTAGCCGGGCAAGCGTCTTCTCTTTTGAACCGAATCTCCTCACAGGATGCCCTGCTGGTAGCAGGCCCTGATGGCCGTATCATTTACAGCAAGAACGAAACCAGAAAATGTGTCCCTGCCTCGACCCTGAAGGTCTTGACGGGCCTTGCGGCTATTCATCACCTGGGAAAGTCCTACAGATTTCAGACTGAGTTCTATCAGGACCTTGACAAGGACCTGAAAGTAAAGGGGTATGGTGATCCACTCCTTATCTCCGAGGTGTGGCAAGAAATAGCCCAAGCCATAGCCCCCAGGCTCCAGGTCTTCAAAGATCTTGTCCTTGATGACACCTATTTTGAGGATGAGGTCGATATTCCGGGGGCCGGCTTGTCCACAAATCCCTATGATGCCCCCAACAGGGCGTTGTGTGCCAATTTCAACACGGTTTTTTTCAAGCGGGATGGCACAGGCCGGATCATCTCAGCAGAACCACAAACTCCCATGACACCTCTTGCCCTTGAGAAGGCCAGGTTGATGGGATTAAATAGCGGTCGTTACACCTTTTCACACGACGGACATGAGGCTGCACGCTATGCAGGGGAGCTACTGGTGCACTTCTTAGAAAAAAGAGGAAAGGTGTGTCAGGGCAAGATCCGCGCAGGCGTAGTGGTACCCGGAGACCCCCTGGTTTACACCTATCATTCGATTTTCACTCTGGAACAGACATTGAAAAAAATGTTCGAATTTTCGAATAATTTTATGGCTAATCAGATCCTGATTGCCCTCGGTGCCCATGTACATGGACCGCCCGGCACTTTGGCCAAGGGAGTGAAGGTGCTTTCTGACTATGCCGGAAAGGTGCTACACCTAAACATTGAGATTGCAGAGGGATCCGGGATATCAAGAAAGAACAGGCTTTCAGCCAAGGATATGCTTGCTGTTTTGAGACGCTTTGAGCCGCACCGCGCCCTCCTTGTTCGCAAAGGTCGGGTTTTTTACAAAAGCGGCACCCTAAAGGGTGTCAAGACGAGAGTCGGATACATCGAGGACAAATCAGGCAACCCATACTATTTTGTCATCTTTCTAAACAGCTCGCACGCAGATATTGACTCCATTTTCGACTGTGTTAAAAATAGCATAGATAATGGACAAAATTAGGCGCTTAGTTGTGAAATTCGCGTTTTCTCTGGCAGAAAACAAATTCGAAATCCGAATATCGAAATCCGAAACAAATCTTCAATTTTCAAAATGCAAATGACCAAAACTGAATCCACAACCATAATCATGTCAAATAACTTGGATTCCATGTTTTGAACATTCGAACATTTATATTTTGGATTTATTTCGGATTTCGGATTTCGTGCTTCGTATTTCCGCTTTATGCGGGTTAGGATAGGGGTCATGAAGTTTGTTGCCGGGGCTGTTATTGTAAGCACCATTATAATCCTACTTGTTTGTGGGTGTGGCGGCCAGGAAGACCACGGTGCGCTTGCCTCCCGTATCGCTCCTGACTTCGCACTCAAAAATGTGAATGGAGGTATCTGCCGCCTGACAGACCTAAGAGGTAAGGTTATATTGTTAAACTTCTTTGCGACCTGGTGTGGTCCATGCCGCCAAGAGATTCCTGATTTTGTCCGGCTTTATGAAGGACTCAAAGATAAAGGGTTTGAGATCATAGGGGTGTCCCTCGATCAGGAAGGTGAAGCCGTTCTGAGGCCATTTATTAAACACTACGCTATCAGTTACCCAATTGTACTGGGAACCAGCAAGGTGACTCTCGATTATGGTGGGATCAAGGGGGTTCCGACTACCTTTCTCATAGACCGTAACGGCATAATTAGCAATTATTTCGCTGGGGTACGGCCGGGTTATATAATAGAGGAATCAGTGAGAAAACTCCTGAAACAAAAAGGCTAATATGGAAGCGAAAGACGACGAGATGAAGTTTGATGATGAGGGGGCCGGGGAGCAAACCCCTTTTGATCCTCAGTATCCATACAAGCCGGGGCAAGACCCTTCCACGGACGCCTGGTATACGGCATTCTTTATAGAAAACCACATCGACTATTACGCTTACCCAAATCTCGTAGCCACCCAGGAGCAGGTTCGTTTCATGGTCTATACAGAAGAAAACGAGCGGTACTATCCGTGCTCCGATCGCATGTTCAGCACAATCATGAGGCGGGAGAAGTCGCAGTTTTTACAGGAAAAATATGAAGAGGCCCTTTACAGAATACTTGACTTAATTGATCGGCAGATCGAGGATGAATGGGACAAGGCCTTCTTGCAATCTCTTATCAAAACCAAGTACCAACACGAGACCCGGGATGGGATCATGATACCCTCCCGGCTGGAAAAACGCCTTCTGAAAATCTACATTGATCGCACCCAGATAGAGGACCCATATCTTAGCAAAAAGGCTCAGAGAAACCAGCAAGCCTCCCGGGTGCTAAACTCAAAGGCATTTCAGAAAGCCTTGGATCATGTTGACGATTCGCTTCTCCTTTCATCCCGGGATAGCCTCGAGAGGATCAAGGATAGAGTCGACTATCTGAAGCTGCGCCGCCTCTTTGCCCTTTCGGTCGAACGTGCTCTGTGGGAATCTGATGAGATCTCGCGATACACGGCGGAGGACCACCTGAGACTCTTGAGCCGTCCCCTCACCGGAGACGGGGTCGAACCCTTGTGGCAATTCTTAGGGATCCATAGGGAAAAAGGTGCCTCTGGTGCACCTCAGTCTAAGATGATCCTGTGGCTGGCCGATGAAGCAGGCGAGGTGATTGTGGATTTAGCCATCATACGATACCTGGCCGGACTAGGGCATAAAATAATCATCGTTTTCAAACGCAGTCCCTTGTTCACAAAGGTTGACTTTTACGATGCGCAAGAAGACGAAACGCTTGCCAAAGAATTGGAAGACGCTCTCTTGATCAAGGAAAAGTGCTTGGGTAAAAACGAGTTGGTCAACATTTTGAAAAGCGATAAGAATATCATGGCCGTCTCTGATGGCACCTGTGAGAACCTCAACCTTCTTATTGCATCTACAACCTTTGCGCGGGTCTTTAAGGAGGTAGAGTGTGTCATCTCCAAGGGACCTGATCAAAGACGTCGTTTTTTTGATACCCACTTCCGGTTTACCCAAGACATTTACAGCATTGCAGAAGATGAAAACGGCTCAGCCTCGATCTGGTACAAGGCCAAACACCCTGCCGTGATCAGGTTCTCACACAACGATCTTACAAGAAAGGCACAAGCCATCATCTCGCAGATGCAAGCAGCCAAAGACAAAGGCATGACGGTCATATTTTACAGCGGCATTATCGGTTCTGTCCCCGGCAAGGTGGACATGGCCAAAAAGATCATGTTGACTTATACACAGTTCCTAAAAAACCAGTCTGTCGGCACATTCATTATCAACCCGTCAGAGCATTACGAGCCCGGCATGGATGCCGATGACCTCATGTTCATGTGGGAGATTGTTCAAAGAAGCGGCTTGATCGACATATGGCGGTTTCAGGCATACCATGATATTGTGAAGGCCTTCCAGATCATGAAAACCAAGGTTCCCCCAGAGTGGGTGGGCAAGGATGCCACATTCAGCACGGGTTGCACCAAGGAGATGAAGATTGCCCTTGAGGTTCAAAAGGATCGCCGTGAAATGCAGATCATAGGCCCATCGGAAGAAAAGTTTCTAAGGCGGGAGGAATATGGAATAGGCAAGATGTACGACCGCCGGTTGAGCGATATTTGTTTGCCGTAAATTTCATCCATCCATCATTCAATAATTCCTGTCGGGACGAAGCCTCTAACCCGGACAAGCCGGAACCAAAAAGAAGTGCCTAAAATGCCTAAAGTGAACTAAAGTGCCTCAAGTTAAGGAGTGCGCCTCTGGCGCAACCTGTTTTTAAGACTGACCACGCCGGCCGACTTCGCCATAGTAGCCTTGGCTACGACGGCTGAAAAGGCGTGCACATTAACTTTAGCTCACTTTAGACACTTCAAACTTTAGCTCACTATTAATCAATAAGCACAAAAAATCATGTCACATCAACAACTTTGTCGATATTGTGGCGCTAAGCGCCTAAAAGATTATCGATGAGGACTGTGGAAACCGTTTATCGCCTGTGGGAATGTCCTCCTAAAAATTTTTCGTGGAATGAGGTCCACAATGACTGGAAACTCAGATGGGCTCAGACCCACTGCTTGCAAGCTCAAGGCGAGGGCATCTGTGTTCAACCGTTCCAGATCATGGCCCACCTGGAACCGGGACATTAGTAAATCAGCCAGATAGACAAGATGCGTCAACTCAGGCTGAATTGTGGCCTGTTCCGGAACATGATGATACCTTATGGTATCTATCAGGTTTTCAGGCAAGGACCAACTCTCGGATAGTCGCGCGCCCACTTCCGGGTGTGTGACCCCGAACAGGTCTGTTTCTGCTCTACAAAGCTCAATGCCTTCCACCTGCGTCCGGCGATAGAAAAAAGGATATGCCGAAGCGACGTACTGATCCAGTACCACCTTGCCTATATCATGCAGTAAACCCGCTGTATAAGCTATATCGGGTGATGCTTTCCCGGTAAACCCGGCCAATTCTTCAGCCACCATGGCAACCACAAGAGCGTGTTGAAAAAGGCCGCCCTTGCATAGAGCATAACCTTTTCCGGAATCAGAAAAAAACTTTTTCAAGGCCGCAGATACAACAATTTGGAGCAGCATCTTTTCACCCAGAAGAACCAGCGCCCGATCAATTGAGTCTACCTTGGTCCTTGGAGCAGTAAACGCCGAGTTGCACAACCGGATAACACCGGCGCTGATGACTTGATCCTGACGGACCTCTTCCGCCACATCCTGCATACTACAATAACTGTCACGGATCATCCGAAGAACCTTGAGGGCAACCTGAGGAATGGGAAGAACCGCATGCACGCATCGGTCAATCTCGGACGAGGTGGGTTTCTTGAAATCTTTCTCAGCAGGAGCAAAGTGGTCTCCAATGGGATTAATCTTACTTTCCCAGGTTCCCAGGTCAAGACTCAGCCTGCAAGTAAAGTAGCCACCCGTCTCTGTCTTGCTAACCTGGATCGCTTTTTCGCGGAGGATTTTTTGAACAATTTCCGTTGTTCGTCCACCGATATCCAGTTCGAAGCTTTCTCCCGTGACCGGCCCTACTAGAGCACCCCCTGCAATGCAGGCTTCCAGCCTACTTGTCTGGGCACCCGCCTCACACAGGGCCTGGATGAAAAGGGGGAACCCAGTTGTTGCATAACATTCCGCTTGCCAGGGCTTGGCAACACCCGTTGGCTCGGGAAGAAGCAAATGGATCAAACCTCCCACCTCGGCAGTACGATCACAAAGAGAGACCCCTACGCAGGTACCCAGATATGCTTCCAGAATTTCGTCTTTTTTGCTGCTAACGACATAGGTGCCTGACGGCACACATCGTCTCAGCGCGTTTGACGTAATTTTCACAGCGAATCAAATGCCTCGCGAACAGTGCATTTAGTTTGTGCCCATCCACGAATTGTAAAAACTCAATGGTCACAAGCGTAAGTTTCCAATTCAGAAATGAGCAATTTTCTGCAAGGTCAAGGAAAACAAGGGGTTGCGCGGAGGCGTACCGAGGTACGTCGCACAAGCAACACCGCAGGCTTGTCAGCCTCCGGCTGATTGACGCCGATTCAGCCGTCGTAGCCATGAGGGCTACTATGGCGAAGTCGGCGATTGCGGAAAAGGGCCATTTATGGATGGAAACCAACTTATTGCACCGCTTACGCGGCATTTGATTCCCTGTGAAAATTACGTCAAACCCGC
>JAUWMM010000228.1 GCA_030613145.1 Desulfobacterales bacterium
AGTAAACCTTCCACAGTCCATTCGGTGCAAAAATAACTTAGCGCTTATGGGGGCTGCCCCCCGTTAATCCTCAATCAGCTGGGTAGCCGTCATCTCAGGCGGGATGTCGATGTTCATGAGCTTGAGGACGGTGGGGGCGACGTCGGCCAGCTTACCGTCCGATTTTAGCTTTTTACCTTTGGCTTTCCTGCTAATATAAATCAACTCTACGGGGTTAAGGGTGTGGCTGGTTTTAACGCCTCCGGTCTTCGGGTCGCTCATTTCCTCGGCGTTTCCGTGATCGGAGGTAAGGAGAATTTCACCTTCCAGTTCAAGGAGCCGCGTGATGCAATCTCCGACGCATTCGTCTACTACCTCGACGGCCTTAGTTGCGGCAGCCATGTCTCCAGTATGCCCAACCA
The DNA here is from genome assembly GCA_030613145.1 of Desulfobacterales bacterium. Lineage (GTDB taxonomy): Bacteria > Desulfobacterota > Desulfobacteria > Desulfobacterales. The sequence goes on from JAUWMM010000228.1 coordinate 402, forward strand.
TATCGCAGTTAGCGAAATTGATGGCGATAAAGGCGTAGCCACAGCCGTCTTTAACGATTTCGAGAAACTTGTCTCGCACGTCATAAGCATTCATCTGTGGGTGTGAAGCAAATGTTGCTGGGTCATACTGGCTCTTTATCTCAACTTGATCCTCTCCTGCATAAGGCTTGGTCGATTTCCCGTTGAAAAAGCTGGTCACATGGCGGTATTTTTGTGTCTCTGCAAGGCGTAATTGCTTGAGCCCCTTGTTGCTGATGACTTCTCCGAGGAGATTCTTCATTCCACCTCCGGAATCTATGGCTGCAAGGATGAAACGCTGGAACTCGTTGTAGTACCGGGTAAAACCAGCGTACAGACAATCCGGTCGTCGCGAGCGTTTTGCCGGATAGTCATCCTCGACAAAGGCCATGGAAAGCTGAATGGCGCGATCCTGGCGAAAGTTCGTGTGTAGAACCGAATCTCCATTCCTCACCCCATCGTAATCTCCGATAACGTAGGGCAGGATATACTCGTCGAACATCTCAATGCTGTCTGGCGTTTTGTCCTTTGCGTATGACTCCTTCACAGCGGCACCGGCGTTTTCGGCCTTTCGGCCGGCGGCGTTTACGATACACTCAAAGGCCGTGCTCGTGAGGTTCCAGTTCTTCGAACGATCCATGCCGTAATAGCGTCCCATAAGGGTACCCACACGGCAGTTGCCCACCTCCTTCATGACTTCATTCAATTGATCTATGTATTGAAGCGTGGAGCGTGGAGGCGTATCGCGGCCGTCTGTGAAGATGTGAACGATGATCTCTTCCACTTTTCGTTCCCGGGCCGCACGCATAATCTTAAACATTTGATCGCAATGGGCATGCACACCTTCGTCCTGCAACAGGCCGATCAGGTGAAGCCGCGAGCTGTTCGTTTTGCAATTTTCAATTAGGCGCTTGAAAACCTCTGACTCAAAGAGTGAGCCGTCCAGCATGGCGTCGTTGATCCGTTTGAGTTCCTGGATTACAACCCGGCCCGCCCCCATGTTCAGGTGGCCGACTTCGCTTGACCCCTGGTAGCCGTCCGGCAGACCAACAGGCTCTCCAGAGGTATGGATCAGTACCCACGGATATTTAGCCAGATACGAATCTACGTTGGGTGTCCTTGCCGCCCAGACTGCGTTTCCTTTACTCTCCCGGCGATAGCCCCAGCCGTCGCGGATAATTAGTGCAACAGGTTTCACGAAAACTCCTTTCTTGGCTTGTTGTTTGTCTAGAAGCTGTTTCAAAACCCTTTTCCTTGGTCTGTTTGGCTATTTTTGAAAGTTCTAAGCTCGCTTCGGCTCCGGCCCGAAGACAGGCCGAATGGAGTGAGCATTTCTTTCAATCTGATTTGTCAAAATACGTGACCGTATTTCGAATCAAAGCACTAAGAATTTTTGGGAAAACGGCCATAATGGAGTCGTCTAAGAGTTTTGAAACAGCTTCTAATATTATACTGACCGGTAGCACGTATGATGAAAAATGACAATATTATTTGTTTTGACAGCAGGTTAGTCATTCTGATATACGTATTTTACATCATAATGAATGTAAAATAGAAACGAACACATAGAGAGATGGTAACGGATGCGGGTGGGTTCCGGCTTCGATATACACAGGCTGATTCAAGGGCGCAAACTGGTCCTTGGCGGTGTTACCATACCCTTTAAGAAGGGCCTCCTGGGACATTCTGATGCGGATGTACTGCTCCATGCGGCGTGTGATGCCTTGTTGGGTGCATCCGGTCTTGGAGATATCGGGCGACATTTTCCGGATACTGAGCCCAGTTTCAAAGGTATTTCGAGCATGGAGCTTCTTGCCCGTACATTTCGACTGGTTCGTGACAAAGGTTTTTGTGTCAATAATTTGGATGCAACCATATTGGCCGAAGCCCCCAGGCTTGAGCCGCATTGTCCGGCCATGCAGGTCAATATTGCCAGAGTACTGGAATTGGGAACTGCGGATGTGAACATCAAGGCAACAACAATGGAAGAAGTGGGCCCTATCGGCAAAGGAGAGGCCATTGCCGCGATGTGTGTGGTCACACTTCGGGAAAAACAAGGCGCAAGAAGCGCCGGCTGAAAGCTCAAAGCTTAATGGTCTCGTAAAAAGTCCCTCTTGATGTCATTGCGAGCGTAGCGAAGTAATCTCATTTGTGGTAACCGTTTGAAATAACGAGATTGCTTTGTCGCTTCGCTCCTCGCAATGACCGGTGAAAAGAGTTTTTACGAAGCCGTCAAGCTCAAAGGCAAAAGAAAGATGAAGGATTGGTGATTGACCACAGACCACTGACGAATGACTAAAGAGTTTTAGTATGCTGAAGATTTACAACACATTGAAAAAGAAAAAGGAGATCTTCGAGCCGATAGAGCCGGGAAAGATTGGGATCTATGTTTGTGGACCCACGGTCTATGATGCCTGTCACATTGGCCATGCTCGCTGCGTGGTGGTCTTTGATGTGATTATTCGCTATTTTAGGGCGATTGGCTATGAGGTCACCTATGTTCGCAACTTTACTGATGTGGACGACAAGATTATCAAACGGGCCGGGGAACTTGGGATTTCTACCCAGGAGCTTTCTGAAAGGTATATTAGAGAATTCTATGAGGACATGGACGCCCTGAAGGTGGAACGGGCGACCATAGATCCCGCGGCTACGGACCACATTGGCGAGATTATTGGAGTAGTCGAGCACCTTATTTCACGCGGCCATGCGTACGAGGCTGGAGGCGATGTGTTTTTTGCAGTAGAGACCTTCAAGGACTACGGTAAACTCTCTGGCCGTAAGCTCGAGGATATGCAGGCAGGGGCTCGCGTGGACGTGGATGAAAGGAAGCGCAATCCTTTTGATTTCGTCCTGTGGAAGGGGGCCAAACCAGGTGAGCCCGTGTGGGACAGCCCGTGGGGAAAGGGTCGGCCCGGGTGGCACATTGAATGCTCGGCCATGAGCACCCACTTTTTGGGCCATCATTTTGATATCCACGGGGGCGGCAAGGACCTGATTTTTCCCCACCACGAAAACGAGATCGCTCAATCTGAAGGGGCCTTTGGCGAGCGGTTTGTGAATGTGTGGATACACAACGGGTTTGTTAACATCAACCAGGAAAAAATGTCCAAGTCTCTCGGGAATTTCCTGATGATCAAAGACATCTTGAAAGAATACCACCCCGAGGCAGTGCGCCTCTTCCTGCTCTCCAATCACTACCGTAGTCCAGTCGATTTCACACATCAGGCGATGGTTGAAGCCGATGCCGGCCTTGAAAAGATCTATGCATTATTGCAAAGGATTGGTGAACACCTCGCCCGCTGTGAACCTGGCGATGACGAGCAGGGCACAGGGGCGCTTTGGGAAAGCTTTTGCCGGGCCATGGACGATGATTTCAACACAGCCCGTGGTGTCGGCCTTGTGTTTGAGACGGTTCGGCAGCTGAATCGGTTAATGGACGATATTAGTGGGAAGCCGGGCCAAGAGGACCAAGCAAGGCTTATATCGACACGAGCTGATTTAATGCGCATGGGCGGCGTGCTTGGCATCCTTACCGAGGCTCCATCTCAATTCTTTGAACAAAGACAGGCCGATGTTCTCCAGCGCAAGGAAATTGACATAGCCTTGGTAGAACGCCTTATTGCTGAGCGAGTTCGGGCGCGGGAGCAAAAGGACTGGGCCGCGGCAGACCGGATCAGGGACGAGCTTTCTGCCATGGATATATTGATAGAGGATCGGGCGGAAGGGACTACCTGGAAGGTTAATTAGTTTCCATCCATAAATGGCCCTTTTCCGCAATCCCTGCCTGAGGCAGGCAAGTCGGCGTCAATCAGCCGGAGGCTGACAAGACTGCGGGGTTGCTTGTGCGACGTACCTCGGTACGCCTCCGCGCAACCCC